>NZ_RHJQ01000027.1:0-37369 GCF_004211995.1 Escherichia sp. E14S1 | reverse complement strand
CAAATTCACTATGCCACTACAGTTTCTGCCCTACCCGGATCCGACATGCCCGGTAGGCCGTAGTGGCTTATATTCGTATCATGAAGCGCAATAAGCTCTTCCTGTGATATATATGCCTCATTATCGGTTAACCAGTTCCTTGTTGGTGGAATCCAGTGTGTCAAACAGGGATGCAAATTCGGCATCCTGCGTCGCTTTTTTGTAGGCTTCGAAAGTAACCTTGTTGACAATTACAGCTGGCTCGCGGCCTCTGCGGGTGATTTCAACCTTTTCCCCGGCTTCAACATTGTTGAGCACTTCAGTAAGGTTGCTGCGTGCGGTACGGAAGTTGATGGATTGCATAAAAACCTCGTGTACTCGTTATGTGTATACAATCATGGGTTTTAATGACACGAAATACCACTTCTTTGCGCCTTAAATCACCGGGCAATCGTCAAATTTCCCCACTCCAGGCATCATTGATGATGTGAGTGATCACACCAAACACGGCATTACTGCCCATGCATCCATCGTCATCCTTTGGCAACCTTCCTCCTTCCAGGCTCTTAAATTCTTCAGGTGCTGACGCGGATACTTTCGGTATCTCTTTACGCTATAGCACATACAAGCAGTGAACTATCAACTGGTGCGAGTGTAGGGGCTCAATGCTAATGTCTATTTGAGGACTGCAGATGTTTTCCTCGGCTGGGTAAGTTGTTAACCCCAGAATTTGGGCCAAGTATTGTATGTGGCGAAGCTGGCACAGGAACAAAGGGATAACCGTCGTTTTAAAGCTCTTCCATCGGTGAATAGCCCCGATGTGACCCGGAACAAGTCTCAGCATTCACGGGATGAAAACGATTTGCTTGATGCGATGATAAAACTACAGAACGGCTCTGGGCAGAAGGTCTAAGAATACACGCCTTGCTCTAGTCGTGTTATTAACGCTATTACCGTTTGGATTCCTGATTCGCTCCCCATAAGTTCTTCAGGGGGTTGCCACCGTAACGCTCGGTTGGGTTCATGGCACCACTTTTGGGCCGCACTTTCGTTACCTTCAAACAATTGCGTAGCCAGTTGATGGACATCTTCTCTGTTCAAGGAACCAACTCCACTAATTAGTTATCGTTTTCTTAATCTGTTTAATAACTGGATATGCACTTCGCTACTCATTTTCGCAATGAGTAACAAGGCAATGTGTCAGATCTAATCACGACTAATTACAAATGAATCTGTATAACTCCTTGACAATAAAGGGTTAGATGAAAAAGAGAGAGTGAAATTGAATTTCACTCTCTCCATTCAGGCGCTGGACTGGTTAGTCTCATTAAAAATGATATAACCAACGCGTACCCCTGTATGCTAGTCGTTTACAACTATAATCACTGTATATCAAGGATGCAAGGTTGATAATAATATTCAGCAGAGGTTGCAGTGAAGTGTATGTCGCACGCTGCCAACCTGCATCAAGGAATGGAACCTGTTGAGTTGTTCAGCTATATCGACGTTGTTTGATTTACTTTCCATTGCCCTTGCATAAATACAATTGCAATAATTTTCTACTCGAATTAAAAGATCGGTTTTGGAGATGGAAAAGTAACTTTTATAAATTTTGAACTATCGATTTAAGCTTCTAAACCATCCATTAAACTATTGTCCTTACTTGTATCACTTTTTAACCAAAGTCTCCAGGGTTTTCTCAAAACCCCTGAGCCTGCTAACGAAAATTTTACTGCTTAAAAAAACGCAATACTGCAATCAGTATCTGCGATATGCCGAGAAACTTTCGCGAAAAAACGTCTTTGCGTGATTATATCTCTAATTGCTTAGGATGACTACGACATAGGGTCACTTTTTCCTTAAAAATGGCCCTATGTGCACCTCGCATAGGGTCACTTATTGATGAAAAGTGACCCTATGTAATCACGATATAGGGTCACTTTTTTTAAAAGTGGCACTATGTACAAAAATCATAGGATCATTTTTCTCGAAAAAGTGGCACTAGATATATGTATAACTTAAATGACAAAACAGTACCTATCAACTCACAATAATACCAATACCCATTGTCAAAAAAGTTACTTTTATGTAGCATTAGAAAACATCCTCATACGACTCTCCCATTCCCATCTGACGTGCTTTTCAAACTGTTAACTTCCAGCTGCACTCCAAGCATTCAAAATGCCTCAAAAAAACACAAAAAAAAGTCCCATTTGTGAAAAAAAACTGATAATCTCTTCGGTATGGTTATTTTAAACCGAGAGGTCGTATATCTAATTCGAAACTATTAAAGTCACCGGAGATATCACTCAGTTTGTTGTGTTCACAAATTTATGTGTTTCGGGAAGAAACTGAAGACATGATCACAATTTACTGGATCGTGTGGAAGGAAAGGAGTCATCAGGAGATAAATTTACCGTGACCAGGCAATACGGTGAAGAAGGAGTATCTGGGGGTGTATGTACCAAAAGTTGCATTATAATTGGTAATGCAAAGAAAGTTACAATTACATGGCATAAGTTTAGCACGTATAAAACGAGGTCACTGAGTTACATTTAAAAACTTGTTTTTGTAATGAAGAGCGAAAATATGCGAAAAACACATTTTGTGAACCATGCGTTCTGGGAATATTGGATGATTGCGGAGACGGACGGATTACTATAACTATTACGGCAAGAACGTTCTATTTTAACAGCACGAAATTAAGAGGCTTTGATGATGTAAGTACCGCTATTTCATTATTGTTTAGAACAGTTAATGTTGACGAGTGTGCCCCAATTTTCTCATCTGCTAAATTTTCTCCTGCACAGTTAAACTTCGGCAATCAGAATACTATACACTTTTACAAACATATTTTTGAAATGAACAGCTTGTTTACTCTGGCATATAAATTAAATTTTCTGGATTATTTGTCGGTTAGCGATTATAACGTATATGGTTTACAGTATTACTCGAAGTCTCAACATGTAAAGAGAACGCATAAAGAAAATACCTAACGTTTATTTTATTTACTGTTTTGATTATTTTGTCGAAAAAAATATAACAGAACTAAAGCGTGCGGATATATATATCTACGGGATTGTCCACCACACTGAACATCAAAAGAGAAAGCTGCCGGTTAAAGGAAAAACGCAAAGTGGGAATGCTGGCAAAAAACGCTACGCCAATCAGTGATGATGAAATGGCGGAAACAGACATCTGAACCTGGCTCTTGACAGATTGTGTAATGGTTCATGCTAATGTCACACGTGATAATACCCAGCCAGAAAGGCTGGGTATTTCCGATGACTACGGATACATATCAATGAACACTTCGCGCAGATAAGAGTATTCCTGCTTATTCTGACAATAGTATTCCACTCTCAGCGTGCTCTGATCCACGCCCTGCGGGGGCATATCACAGCCCGCCAGATCGTCTATGGAAATAACATCCGTCAGATAGCCCCGATTTATATCGGCATCTGTTACGGTATGGGGCTGATTTAATTTTAACAGCGGATTACTGTTTTCCATTTCCTGCGTCTGCTTATTCCACGCGTGCAGATACGCCGTGGCCATTATCTGATCTCCCGCCACCAGGTGTTTTTGCCCGCCGGATAACGGAATACGGTATTCCAGCCCCTGATAACCGATTTCATTGCGCCCGAGCAGGACATCATCTTCATCAATAACCGCGCCGTCTTTACAGACAAATTGCGGTGCCCGATAGGTTCGCTTCACCCCTTCCGGCACGGCAGGCTGCTCCTGCGGAATTTCGAATCTGATTTCCTGCAAACGGAGGTAATTTACGCCCTTGTGCAGATAAGCATTTTCAACAAGACAGGCATGGATGTAATAGGTCTTTCCGGTCTCAAAATTAGACTCGGTAAAATACAGGGCGATATCGGGCGCGCCACCACCGGCTTTAAGCGGGATCTGCGTTTTTCCCAGTAACATCAGTGGGGTGTAGTGGTTCTTTCTCTGCACCTCTTCGCCGGCAAACAGATACACGGCACCGCCCAGCAGATCGTGCTGTTTCACTGCCTCCCAGTTCGAAAGCAGCGGGAATGTTGCCAGACCATAGTTGTCGTCACCGGGGCGGGCCTGAGGGTTCTGCCCTTCCGTCACGCTGACGGAAGGGGCCGTCGCGGACTCCCAGGCACTGTTAATAAAAAAGTTCGCGGTGTTAATCATCGTCCCGACACCGTAAATCCCGGCGCTGAACGCGGTAAGCAGCGTGCGGTTTTCCCGGGGCTGCACATTAATGACGGCACTCCCCTGGTCGTCCAGCATGACGTAAAAATAATCCCCGCTGGTTCTGTCAGCCATGCAGGGCGCAATTTCACTGAACGACGCGTCACTGATAATGGCATCTTCGGTAATGCGGGTCACAAGGGGGTAAAAACAGGCCTGGGTGTTACTCAGTCCCGGCACGGTCAGCCGCCAGGTCATCGCGGGCCGTGAGGATAACGGTCGGGTGTCGTCATTGCTGTAATCAATTAACACCGGTGTATCGGCGACAAAAGTGACGTCAACATTGATATCGGCATCCCAGGCTACATTCCAGTTCACCGTTTCAGAGGCTACCGGAACTCCGGAATTATCAAGGCAGCAGGAAACCGTCCACGACAACAGATCGCCTTGCATCAGGCTGTCATCCACGGTCAGTAAACAGCCGCCATATAAGGTATTCCCTTCCTGCCACCAGGAAATCTCAGGAGGATAGAAATTCCCCCGGTTTAATGTAAAGGGACAGCCGGTTCCGGAAAAACTTTCACCCGCTTTCAGTTGATAGCGGAAAGTGGCATAGAGCGTCTGCCCAGGAAAGATATTGCTGTTGTTTTGCGGACTGACATGCAGTTGCCGGGAAGAATTGGCTTCGCGGATGCGCAGTGGGGACATCGCACACCATGCAAAACTTGTATATGCCCAGACTTCACGATTGGCAATTTCCTCTTCTGTAAAGGGCATCGTTACCTGATTATTTTTATCCACATCCATAATAGCTACCCCCTCTATGGAGGAGGCTACTTCACATTCCAGTTCCCCGCTAAAACAAAAACATACTTTACGATTACAACATATATTCCCGCCAGGAATTAATGTGACTGTATCAGTTAAATCACGGAAATCACCAGTACTATTGACAACCATGTCTACTGCGTCATATGTGCGTAAATCTAAATTATATGGAGTTTCAACGACAAGATCGGTACTGATATCACCAAGATAAAAGGTAAGAGTTATACTTTGTACATAAGGTACCATTGTTTTTTCTATCAGAGTTTCTGCGTTGTTCAGAGTAAGGAAGGGCAAAATACCAAATAAAAATTCTCCATTCTGATCTGTTTCTGTATTATAAAATCCATAACTATCCTGTTGTAATTTCTTTGCGTCACCCTCATAGGATATTTTGAGTGTTGGATAAGTATCAAGTGAGGACCAGTCATTTTTGGTGACTACATCAACATGATATTTGAAGGGGCTTTTTTTTATTGGATTGTTTTCAGCGTCAAAAATTTTAATTAGATAATAAATGTGGTTGTTCTTAAGATTACGTCCATCTGGTGAATAGAGGGTTGCGCAGACTGGACCTTTCCGTTGACTTATAGTCATAGTCAGCCCATCTCTCTCTATCTTTTTGTATGTAGTATTAATTATATTAAATGACATTATTTTATCCTATTTTTGTTTTATTCATTATTGATACATGGTAAGGAACTATAAAATAATAGTTCGTACTCCGTCTGTTCCTGCTTGCAGTTATAACACCAGTTAATGGCGTGGGTAATTAATAGCGCACCGTTATTAAAATGAGTACTTATAAATAAATTATATTTTTATAATAATGTCGAAGGGCGTTTTTTGTTTATCCAACAGTTGCTATAGATGATTTTACTATTCCGTGTCACTGAGTTCTCATTTTTCAGTCATGTCTGGCATCTTCAGGCATTTATCCCTGCAAATAAGAATATTGCTTCTTTTATTTATAAAATAAACCTGTAGTCCTTAAGTAAAATGCTATAGAAATAATGTACCAGATGGAGATGTTCATATAATTAAAGGATGAATAACATGAACAACGTATTCCGTGTTGTCCGTAACGAATCTACTGGCGTCTGGGGCGCGGTATCGGAGTTTGCAAAGAGTCGGGGAAAACGAACCGGACGTCGTGTGCAGGCTGGCTCTGCGATGACGCTGGTTGTTTTCGTGTTGACACTGAACTGTGTTACATCGTCGCTCGCCGCAACAGTGTCGATCCTGCCGGGAGAGAGTGTCTATCTGTCACAAATCTATGGCACAGGCGCAAATCAGACAACGCGTTTAGCTGATCTTATTTTTAATGGTACCAGCTCTTCACCGGCAACGCTTATTGTCGACCGCAATACAACTCTGGGGTCCGACAGTTGGTTGTTTAATGCCACCGGCAATGCCGTTAACTTAATTAGTCTGAGTGGAACTCGAAGAGCAGTGATTAAGCTGCTGGACGGTATTGATATGACAATAAGCAACTCCACGGGGGGAGCTGTTTATAATTCCGGCACTGCTTCGGGAATTGTGTATGAGCTCGGCAATGGCAGTCAGCTCCGTTTTGTCGATAACCGTGCCAATAATGGCTATCGTGGCCTTATCATCTCAAATTCAGATGTGCTTTTCCGTGGTGCGAACGGTACTGTTGTTTTTGACAATAACAGCGCCTACTCCTATGACCCCGCGATAGATACCACTAACGCCAACATTATATTTGAAGGCAACGTCACGCTGACCAATAATGTCAATCACGCTATTGCCGGCGGCGTCATTCGGTTACATGACTCGGGAAATTTGATTTTCAGTGGTACAGATGCCTCCATTATTATCGGTAATAACAGTGCAATAAGTTCGGGTGGCGGATTATTTTCTGACGGAAGTGTGCAGTTGTATGGTAATGCCGATATCTATGGCAATCGGGCTGTCAGGGATACAGCAGGCGCTATCGTTGCACAGACCGGACTGGTGATGGAAACGAACGGTATCGATGGCATGAAAGTCCATGGAAACTATTCTAATAGCCAGTATGCAGGCGCTATTCTTATCGGCAACAGCGCGAATTTTACCGGCACGAGTCTGCTACATGCGGAAAATAGCGATATTCAGTTCTATGAAAATTTCACCGGGGTCGGAAATCTCTTAACGCCCAATATGACATATGCGGTTGCTAATGCTATTAACATTCGCCAGCCGAATGGCGTGTTGAATATCGCTGCGGAATCTGGGCGTCAGATTCTGTTTCGTGATCCGATAACCAGTTTCAACTCCACTGGCGTGGCAATAAATGTCATTGTTGGAATTAATACCACCAACGGCAGTGATGCTACCGATGGGAAAGTGACTTTTAGTGGCGAAGATTTCACGCCTGGTTCTCAAAATACGCAATCGCGTATTTATGCCAATACCACCGTTTATGGTGGTGTACTGGAACTAAAAGACAATGCTCAGTATGGCATAAACACCAGCAGCACGCGGTTTACATTGCGGGACGGCGCCACTTTATTGTCAACCAGTACGGCGGCGAATACCGTGAATGTGCTTTCATCTGGCACCATGAATTTCGCCGATGGTTCGCTGATTAAGAGCAATGGCGACAGCAAATTGAATCTGAATGCCGGTAGTCGGCTGATTGGTACTGCAGCAGGTGACACGGTAGCGATTGAAACCGACGGAGCCGATAAACTGACACTCGGCGGAGTCCTGTCCGGCCCTGGCAAACTGGAAAAGATCGGCACGGGAACCTTATCTACGGCTAACGCCAATCAGTTCCTCAACACAGGTGGATTCAATGTCAAAGAAGGAACACTGAGCGCGCAGAACATGGCGCAGAGTTTCAGTTCGCTGGATATCCAGCATGACGCGTTAATGACGATGGGCAACAGCGGCGAAAACCTGTCGATCACCGATCGCGCCATGATTGCCGGTTCGCTGGAAAACGTCCAGACGCTGAACAAATCAGGCAGTGGTGAACTGCAGATTGCTAATTCCGTAAGCGCTAACCGGTTGGATATGTCTGGCGGTACGCTGAAAGTTGATGCCGGTGAAACGCTGACAGTTTCTGCTGACGCAAATTTTGGCAGCGGTGTAACTGCGCAGGTTGATATTGCCAGTGACCCGTCACTAAGTGCCGATACTCTCCAGCTTACCGGGAACAATACGCTGGATATCTCCGGCTATGCCCCTGTTTCTGATGAGAATCAGTATACCCTTATCCGCACCCGGAACGGGATCAGCGGTGATTTCAGCTATACCGTCGCAGGACAGGCTTTGCAGGATTATGTCGATATAGATCATTTTCTGATCGGATGGGCGAAGAAAGATAACGACAGCAAAAATGTTATTGCGCAGTTTGGTCTGGTCTGGTTAAACACCGAAGATTCCAGTGCTCATGGTACGTTCAACATAATGGACAATCATAGCTTTACCCTGGGGGACGCACTGCAAGATAACCTGAACTCCACCGCGTATGGCTTCGGCTGGGACGGTAAAAGCCTCAGCAAAACCGGCGGCGGTACGCTGATATTCTCTGCTATCAATGGTTATTCCGGCAGCACTACCATCAATGAAGGCACACTGCGGACCGATATCGCTGACACGCTGAACAGCAGCAGCGATATTATCGTCAATGGTGGCCTACTCGATCTGAACGGCAACAACCAGCAGGCTAACCGCCTGAGCGGCAGCGGTGGCATTCTGATGCTCAACGGTGCATCGCTAACCGCCATTAACGCTACAGACAGCGACGATACGCGTTTTGACGGCGACATCATCGATGGCAATGTGGCTGGCGGCCGCTTCATCAAGAATGGTGATGGCAGCCTGACGCTGGCGGGACAGACGGCCTGGACCGCAGACACTGAACTGAACGCGGGTGAGCTTGCCCTTGATGGCTCCAACGGTGGCGCGCAACTGACCAGCAATATTATAGGTGACAGTGGTAGCCGTCTGAGTCTGCAAAACGGCGCACAACTGATCGGGTGGATCGACCCGACCGATGTCGATATTGATGCTGCCAGTAGCTGGAACATGACAGCTACTTCGCAGGTCAACGATCTGAGCAGTGCCGGGACAATCGCGATTTCCGCACCGACCGATAATGATTTCAAAACCCTGACCGTGGAAGGTAACTACACTGGCAGCGACGGCCTGATTGTGATGAATACGGAACTGGGGGACGACGATTCTAAAACCGACAAACTCATTGTTCACGGCGACACGGTCGGTAACACCCGCCTTGCAGTGAATCATGTCGGCGGTACCGGAGCGCAGACCATTAATGGTATTGAACTGGTCCATGTCGATGGCAATTCTTCCGCTAACTTCGCCCTAACCAACGGCACCGTGGAAGCTGGTGCTTATGTCTATACGTTGGCGAAAGGCACTGACAGTGCGGCGCAAAACTGGTATCTCACCAGTAAGTGGAAAGGTCCCGTTTTACCTGTTCGACCCGTTCTACCCGTTGTACCGGAGGCTCCGGTCAAACCACCTGTAGTGGATCCGACGGCACCAGATGCGCTACGTCCGGAAGCGGGTAGTTATATCAGCAATATTGCAACCGCCAACACGCTGTTTAACCACCGTCTGCACGATCGTCTTGGTGAACCGCACTACACCGACGCGCTAAAAGAGGACGGACTGGCAGCAAGCATGTGGATGCGCCAGGTCGGCGGTCATGAACGCTCTGTTGTCGGTGACGGTCAGTTGAAAACGCAGAGCAATCGTTATGTGCTGCAACTGGGTGGCGATATCACACAGTGGAGTACCGACGGCACCGACCGCTGGCATTTGGGTGTGATGGGAGGTTATGCAAACGCGCGCAGCAATACCCGCAGCGACCGCGCCGGGTACGGCTCTGACGGACGTATCAACGGTTACAGCGCCGGGCTGTACGGCACCTGGAACCAGAATGAGGCGGATAAAACCGGGGCGTATGTCGATAGCTGGATATTGTACAACTGGTTTGATAACAGTGTGGCAGCGGATAATCGTGCCAGCGACAGTTCCAGTTCGAAAGGACTGACTACCTCACTGGAAGCGGGTTATACCCTGAAGGCCGGGGAGCTTTCCGGCAGTCGGAGCACGCTGAACACCTGGTATATCCAGCCGCAGGCACAGGTTACCTGGATGGGCGTGAAGGACAATGCGCACAACCGAAACGATGGGACCCGTATTGAAACTCAGGGCGATGGTAACATCCAGACGCGTCTGGGTGTGAGAACGTACCTAAACAGTCATCACAAAATGGATGACGGTAAGCAGCGTGAGTTCCAGCCATTCGTGGAAGTAAACTGGATCCACAATACCGAAACCTTTGGCGTGAAGATGGATGGCGTAAGCATCAGTCGTGACGGCGTGCGTAATCTGGGCGAAATCCGTACCGGGGTGGAGGGCAAAGTGAATGCTAATCTGAGCATCTGGGGCAACGTGGGCGTGCAGGCAGGTGACAAAGGCTATAGTGACACTCAGGGAATGCTGGGGATTAAGTATAGTTGGCGCTAACATTGCCTGATGCGCTACGCTTATCAGGCCTACATATAAATGCAATATATTGAATTTGCGCGATTTTGTAGTCAGGATAAGGCGTTTACGCCGCATCCGGCATGAACAAAACGCACTTTGGCAGAAAACGGGGAAGCGCTAATCAAAATTCAGTTTGTCGCGGGCGCGACGAAGCCGTTGCTCGCCACGGCGATCGTATTTTTGCGTTGTTGTGACACTGGCATGGCCCATCGCATCTTTTACCGTGATTAAGTCTTCGCCGTTTTCAAGCAACGCAGTAGCAAACGTTCTTCTCAAATCGTGAGGGGCGCATTTTTCAATTCCTGCCTCTCGCTGCCTCACCTGCAATATGTGATAAACCGCCTGGTCAGTGAGTCTTGCGCAGGTCACATCATCAAAACGGCGGATGCGCGTAAACAACGGTCCCGGTGCATCTCCCCTTACCTGTTCAATCCAGGTCTGTAATCTTACCCATGTCCCTTCCGGCATATAAGCCAGCCGTTCTTTATTCCCTTTTCCTAAGACACGCAATGCGCGTTCATAAGTGACAATGTCACTTAAATCAAGCCCTACCGCCTCGGAACGACGCAATCCACAGCCTAATAACACCCCCAACATCGCGGCGTCTCTCGGACCACGACAGCTACGATCGGTTTCGCAGACCTGAAATAACTGCCGGATCTCCGCTCGATGCAACGCGCGTCCTCGCTGAAGTTTACTACCGCGAAAATTACGTACTGCAAGAATGTGCTGGAAGCTTTCAACATCCATCAGCTTCAACATCCAGGCCTCTTTCGCTACGCCTTTAAGTGCAGACAAATAGGTATTGATTGTCGCCGTCGCCCGACCCGTATCCCGTAGCAATTCAGCCACCGCCATGATGTGGTGGCGACGTAAACTTCCCCACGGGCAAGTTTCTGCATTGGCGGCTCCGAGCATTCTGGCAACTATTCCCAAAAAAGATGCCATGGTTTGTCGGCTGCGCGGTGAGTTAAGAGAGAGCAAGTATGCCCTTGCCGGATTAAGAGAATTACCACTTTCTACAGATGTTGGCCATAACTCGATCTCTGAGGGAACGAGTGGTTGAAAATGATTCATCTCAGGATCAATGTCGGACAGATGGGTCATAGAGGACCTCACAACAGCGAAAAACGTCAGATGCGCTACGTAAAAAGTTAACCATAGTGTGCCACACAAACACTATTCGGAAAATCTACTTTTTCAAAGGTACATTTTAATAAGTAGAGTCGATTATGATTCCCCATACCCGGAACATATCCCATTCCATAGACGCTGTGGCGAAACAGCCAAATCCAGATGCCATCAGGAAGAAGCATAAAGTCGCTCATACAAGATGTTATTACGATAAAAGTAATAGCAGTTTATTTTTTAGGCTGAATTAATTCTCGAAGCTGATGGTTTTATAACCAATAAATGACAGCACTTATCTGTATAAAAATAATAATATCTCTTTGCCGATTATGTTTATTAAGCCTATTTCAATTAAACAATTAAGGAATTTATTATGCCAAAAGTTACTGGTGTTCGGGTGAATTACTATGATTTCGATATGAAAAAAGATATGACTAATGGGTCTTTCCCAAAAACATTATTCCCTGGGGCAACATTTCAGATGATGGTTGATAATGATGTTGTCTATAATAATACGGTAGACTGGAGTGTTTCTACCAATGCAGGAGACAACACAGTTACTGTAAATCAGGACGGCGTAGTGTCATTTTCAAAAGATATTGATGAAAATTGCATTGGTAAAACATTTGTCATTTTTGCCACTAATAAGGTTACAGACAAATATATTTCAGCATATGTAATTAAACCTCTTCGCTTCTTTAAACCACATGTCGAAACCTGGGATGGATTCTGCAGCGCATGGAAGTGGGTTGTGGATGAAAAAGGCACTTTCCCTGCCCGCCGCGATATCAACAATGTCCCTTACGATGAACTGGAAATCGAATCATATCATGATATAAAACGTGAAGTAAATTCTGGGCTTTTTCAGGAATGGGGATTTTTATTATTTAGTGGGTGGACTAATCCTTTACATGGTGCAATTGGTAATCATGAATCAGCAATTTTTTCGGAAGAAAATAACGAAATATATATCTCGGAAGTACGCTCCCATAACTCAAGAGATCTCTGGGATGATTCGATGGATCTATATGCACAGGCTGTGGCGTTTTACGGACAATCTATTGTTTCATGATATTTTTATACGCGTAATTATCAATATTATTCCCGTGTCGTAACAATATAGTGAGAGAATTTATGAAGATGCAAGACTCATCATTCAGTGTTAATTTTGTCAGAATTATAGAAAAAAATCACCGCAAGGCATTAAGTATTATCTGGCATGGCAAAGTGCAGAATTTGACAGTGCATCACATGACAGAAATATTTATGATAAGATTGTATGTTATCAAGTCTATGATGCAATAACAGATACATGTCTTATAAATAAGATAAAAAAAAGATACACTAACCGTAGATATTACATCATACGTAAAACCTGGAAGAAAGTTCATAATGAAAATCGTCATTCAGAATACGGCGGGAGAGTATGAAGCATATCCACAAGAAAGCCCTGCACTGCCTGTTTGATGTAGCCCCCAGAAACACCGGACAGTAGCTGTATCTCCAGATAAGAGATAGGCTTGAATATATGTCTAACACTAACGCCAATTTTGAGATGACCGGGATCCTGTTAGGGCAAGAAGTCCGTAAACGTAAAACTCCTCAGGAGAAAATCGCCATTATCCAGCAGACGATGGAGCCGGGTATGAATGTCTCCCATGTCGCCCGCCTGCATGGTATCCAGCCCAGCCTGCTGTTTAAATGGAAGAAGCAATATCAGGAAGGCAGCCTCACCGCCGTTGCGGCCGGAGAGGAAGTCGTTCCTGCTTCTGAGCTTACAGCTGCTCTGAAGCAGGTCCGGGAGCTTCAGCGCCTTCTGGGCAAGAAGACGATGGAAGTTGAGATCCTGAAAGAAGCGGTGGAGTACGGCCAGTCGCGAAAATGGATAGCGCACGCGCCCTTGTTGCCAAAGGACGGGGAATAGCCCTGGTCAGCCGCACCATGGGCGTGTCGCGTGCGCAGCTGTCACTGCGAGTTAACCGTTCTGCCGACTGGCAGGACAGGCGCTGTAACCGGCGTAATGACGAAGCAGACGCTGAAATACTGACGGATATCCTCGATATCATCAGCGATATGCCGAGTTATGGTTATCGACGCGTGTGGGGCATCCTGCGCAAGCAACGTCGCACTGAGGGAGAGCCACCGATGAACGCCAAACGGCTTTACAGGATAATGAGCGAGCATAACCTGTTGTTGTTGCATGACAAACCAGAGCGACCGAAGCGTGAACACAAGGGAAAAATCGCGGTGGCAGAAAGCGATATGCGCTGGTGTTCAGACGGCTTCGAGTTCGGCTGCGACAACGGTGAAAAACTGCGGGTGACGTTCGCGCTGGACTGCTGCGACAGAGAGGCCATAGACTGGGCAGCGAGCACGGGAGGCTACGACAGTTCGACCGTACAGGATGTGATGCTGAGGTCGGTGGAAAAGCGCTTCGGCGACAGGTTGCCGGACACACCAGTGCAGTGGTTGACGGATAACGGTTCAGCGTATACTGCGCATGAAACGCGGAGGTTCGCCAGAGAGCTGAATCTTGAGCCCTGTACAACAGCGGTGAGCAGTCCGCAGAGTAATGGCATGGCCGAACGGTTCGTGAAGACGATGAAAGAAGACTATATCGCGTTCATGCCAAAACCGGATGTGAGAACAGCCCTGCAAAACCTTGCAGCAGCGTTCACGCATTACAATGAAAACCACCCGCACAGCGCGCTGGGATATTACTCTCCGAGGGAATACCGGCGGCAGCGGGCATCGTTAACTTAAGATACAAAAGCGGTCCGGAGATAGCGGGTCAAGATCACCCTGCACTGCCTGTTTTCGTTCAGGATGTACAATATGCACCATCACATAATCTTACTCATCCTAAATACCCTCTGTGGATTAACGAAATGTCCACTTCAGAGCAAGAAAAGTTAAAAAATGCTGATTTTTTCAAGCAATGGTTATTAACGACGACGACACTTTACCCTAACCTGAGGAAATGCTACATTCCTGATTTTTTTTCAAAGCTGAAAAACATCTCTTTATGGGACTTAAAGTGGCGAAATGATAATTTTTTCCTTTTTCATGGCGATGAGGAGGGGCGTCCAATTGCAGAAATAAAACAACAATCTCTTACTCCTCCAGTAATTGAGAACAATATTATTATTTGTGGGAAACCCCATAGTCAATGCATTGAATATACGACGTATTCATTCGGCATGGGTACTGTTTGTGCAGTACAGGATAGTACTATTGATGTTGTCGATAAAGGTCCAAGAAATAGGTATATCTATATGATAGATGACCCCTGCGGGGTAGATGTAGATAAAACAATAGGATACACTAACGATAAGTATAATCTTGAAGTGGATTTTTTAGGTAGGGTGGATATCCGGTATATAATTGGGGTATTTACTATGAAAATTCATACTGAAAGCGTAGAATTTACTGATTTCACATATATGAATCCTGAGAAATTCCCTGAGCCCCCGGAAGGAAAATGCCATATTATTCTTTCGATTCAGGATTATGCTAATACTAACCTTATTGTTTATAGTAATGGCGTTAATATCAATGAAGGTAAGCGGTCTTATCTCACTGTGGATATCGATAAAATGTGTACTTTTGTCGTTGAATCAGAAAATACTCACAGGATTCTTATTAATGGTAAAACAATGAGCGACTCTGGCGCCAGAACTTATAATTTAAAACCAGCAGACCATCTTATTAATGGCGTGGTTGTTTTTGAATACTCGACTGCTATGAGCATTTGGTAGTAAAAATAATTAAAATGTAGAACGACACTTGCTGAACCTATTAAGTAAGCTATTAATAAATAGCCGGAACATAATATATGTCCGGCTATCATTCTGTTTTGAGTGTTTTCTGTTCAGAAAAATGTGTTACAGGGTGCTCGTGCGAGAAACGTCGAAATTTTAAACCGCCGTGGTGGCACAGAATATGTAAAATAGTCGAATGGTAACTCACCATCACGCTGCCTGGTTTCAGGCATTATATAGTGAGGAGAACTACCGGACATCATGGGGCTCACGACTCTCCTTACGCTCCAACGGCTTTCGTTGAAAGCCAGCCACCGACAGAAGGGATAACAGGCGTTCTGGCTTACCTTTGTTAATGGCGCACAACAAATAGAACACATGAATGAAAAATAAAAGTTGCATAACTATAATGAATATGCGTTAATAGCATCGTTGGTTTGCAAGACAGACCTTATGAAAGCAGTTTTAGTAAAGCAGTCTCAGTTCAGTGTTATCTTCCGATTACCCTTCTTCGTGAGTCTCCTCCTTTAGTGCCTTAGTAAGTCAAAATCTTTATACAGATCACATTCTTGCCGCGTTGTGTGGCTCACAAATTTAGAAGGTAATATTTATGTCTAACAAAATGACTGGTTTAGTAAAATGGTTTAACGCAGATAAAGGTTTTGGATTTATCACCCCTGCTGATGGCAGCAAAGACGTGTTCGTACACTTTTCTGCGATCCAGAGCAACGATTTCCGCACCTTAGATGAAGGTCAGAAAGTTGAGTTCTCGATCGAGAATGGGGCCAAAGGTCCGGCCGCCGCGAATGTTATCGCGTTGAGCTAACTATCCTGATAATCAGCATATCTGCGATAACGAAGACGGCATAAGCCCGAGTAGACAGAGTTGCAGGAATAATCAGATTAAAAAACAACCCGCCATAATGGCGGGTTGTTTTTTAATATCTATGCCGTCTAAAGTATTTAACGGGTAAATTTATCTGCGTCTGAACCTATATATCAGAAGAGATACATGACGTTATCTGAGTAAATTACCTTACCCTATTGGTTAAAATGACTGCTAATCATGCAGTTAGATAGATAAATTTAAACATAAGTCATCACCAATATCACAGATTTATAATAAAAATCATTTCTATGATATCTGATCATTTTAAAATAACCCACTCCATATCAATATATAACTTGCAAATAACAACAACTCTTCTTTAATTGCATTAATATTCATGGTGTTAAAGTGCTCTGGAATGAAGTATTCAAGTCATTATCATTGCAGCTGCTTTTAAGATTGTCAGTTAATGAAAATCTTGATCGCAGAAAAGTGATAAAGCGTTGTGACTAAATTCTGGCAAATAACGCCGTGAATTTACTTCATGTCCAGAGAAAATGAATTAACACTTTATTCCACTACCTGAAAAAACAGGTAGTTCATCAGCAATCTGATATTGTTTTGGGTTGCAAATTTCTATTTGAAAAGAGGTTATTATGCAAAATACAGATGACACGTTTAGCTGGGATTCTAATAATCAGCAAACTTTTCGTTCTGCCGGAGAAACTACGTTGAAGGGACCTGCAGAAACATTTAATAAAATGCAAGGGTGCGGACTTGATGTTTACGGTGTAACTATGGATGGTACTCAATCAGGCCCTCTTATTCTTATTCCGGATAGTATAAAATCCAACCAGATTAACTGGGCTGTACAATCTGCGGCACCTAAAGATTCCAGTTTCAAATTTTTTGAAAAAGCTGATTTCCGTATTTCAGGCAATAGGAAATTAAAAAATAAAAGGTTAATTGACTCCTCTCTATATTACCCTGAATACAAAATTGCTTTCAGCTTGTACGACGACAGTCGTGTTACACTGGAAGAACTACAGGGTGTTTTTCTCGGAATGTCATCGTTAGAGACAGCGACATCCACAGATTTTACGGGTTTGCAGAATTCGAAATTTTCCATTTTGGCTGATAGCATTGGTTTATTTTATAAAGCAACGCTATCAGGGTATAGCACTCTTGATGTACATGCCTATGCGATTTCAGCACCTAATCGTGCTGGTATTGAACCTGAGGGATTGCGTTTTAATAATTATTCCTCACTCTTACTAAATGTTAGGTCGGATCAACATCTTGAATCAGAATTAAAACTTTCGAATAGTTTATCTTTTCATGATTCATCTTATGGTAATATTTTCACAATGTCTATCCATAATGACATCCCAGACAACAACACAGGTGATTTCGTTGCGATAAATGCTTTTGATAACTCGACAGTGGATATTCATACAGCTCAATTTTTACAAGGGTATGGGAAAGGTAAGATTATTCAATTGTCAGGTAATGCAAAGGTAACAATTAATCCATTGATTGATATCGTCCCTATTAACCCTGTGAAGGAAGTGATTAACCCAACAGGTAAGTGCTGGCCCGGCATGTTCAATTTTAAATCAGGGTCAGGAGCAGTGCTAAGATTAAACGCACATTCAATTGGAACCCAGTATGATGTTAATGCGCTATATCTTTTGAATCTTGTTTACATAGATGGAAAACCTATTGATAACAGGAATAAATTGAGTGTTGATTTTGATTCTGGTGGATTGACTATACAGTTGAGATGATTACCCGTTTCAAAAATAAATTTCTGTTTATGAAAATTTATTCTGCGGAGTAATTAACTGCATGCGACAGGATTATTAACAGTGCTGTCGCATTTTTTGTCCACTAAGTTGCCCGTTTGTATCAGGTTGAGACTTGAGTCTAATCTTTTTTATTCAATTTGTAATATTAATTAACACAATACTGATTCAATCTAATATTGTTTACTATTTGTAAAAAATTATCCCTGATAATATCATTTATTTGCGGGTTCCAGGCAATTCCTATATTCCATTTGGTATAATTACCCTCTGGCCTAATAAGTGATACGCCCTTAGGTAAAAAATAGTTGGTTCCCGCGGGTAGTAAAGCCACACCGTTCCCTGTAGCAACCAAAGCTAGTAAAGTATGGATATCGTTTGCAGCAGAAGATGGTTTACCTTTGTAATTGTTTTCTTTCAGAAATTTTTCTGTTTGTTCAACCAATCCCCGACCTCTGTCTGGGGTCATTTGCAACAGTTGATATTGGTTCAGTATTGATTGAATCTTTTGCGACTTAAGTGTAAATCCCGCTGGAATAGCCAAAACCAGACTTTCTGTAAACAGTGGGCTGAAGTTAAGTTTATCTGTTAACGGTTCTCGGGTAAATCCAGCCAGAAGCTTCCCGTCCAGTAACATACGGCATTGCACATCTGAAGGAACATCATCAAGTAATACCTCAACGTCAGGGTATTGTTCCCGAAAGAGGCTTACACATCTGGGAGCTAACTGAAACGAGGATATCCCAAATCCAAGAGTCAGCTTACCTGAACTTCCTTTTTGCAAATTTTGTGCATATTCTGAAAACTCTTCATAATGTTTCAACAATTTCTGAGCCCGGGAAAGAAGCTGTTTTCCTGGTTCTGTCAGTTTTGCTCCCTGACGGCCCCGTTGAAAAAGGGCAATCCCCGTTATTTTTTCCAAAGACTGTATTTTCTTTGTTAGTGCTGGCTGAGTGATGTACATGGCCTCAGCTGCATCATGATAGCTCCCTAATCTGGCAAGTGTTACAAAGGCACGTAGCAGCTTCATATCCATTCCCGTTGCTTATCAATTTTTGAAAAAAAGGAATTGTACATACTATACCTGTATGGTTTATATTGTTATACAAGGTTTTTATCTGAGAATAAAAATCTATTATTTTTATATTTGATGAACATCCTTTTATTTTTAATCTTCTGGCATAGCCCTGTACAGATAGTTTCAGGGTGTTTCATTTATGTCTGAATGAATTATTAACATTTAAAATTATTTAATAAGGATATAAAGATGCCAAATATTGCTGTTCTGACAAATGATTTACAATATGAATTTACTTATAAAATAACAAATGACCCGCAAGAACTTGATAAAAAGCTGAAAGCATTTAATAAATTTCTTGATGGTGTAAGAAACCAGGGGCAAGCCGTTATACATCTGCAACTTATTCATGATCCTGATGACCCAGCTGTTCAGCGTCGATATCGAAACCGCGCGGCTGGAATACCAGCAATAGCGGGCACACCAAGCAATCAAATCATTAATACCGTTTACCATCCATCAGATTTTATTGTGGTAAAAGGCAGGGATAGTGGCTTCTTTGAAACTCAATTAGATCAAAAACTCCAGGAGCTTGGAGTCAAAACAGTTATTGTCACCGGATTACAAACTCACGTATGTGTCCAGACGACAGCAGCAGACGCCTTCTTCCGTGGTTATAACGTCTGGGTTCCTGATGACTGCGTTTTTGCCCCCTCATCAGATGATACCGACAGAGCGCTTCAATGGCTTGCTGGATATTGTGCAACCGTCGCCCCGTCCACTGAAATACTGTCGTTACTGGAGAAAACTGGTGATTTACCTGAACGTGGTGAAAGGACAACAGCATGAAAATGACTGAAGCAACGCCCGATAACGAACTTGGCGAGAATTTATTTGCGCCATTGAATGAAACAATAATATTGGATCATGGTACAGGTGCAAAATTAAGCAGAGAGCTGGTTGAGCGTATCTCAGAAACATTGGAAGAAACTTATCTGGGAGAGATGGAGGATAGCGCCTTGTTGGATCTACCAACGAATAAAATTGCTTTCACTACCGACTCTTTCGTTGTAACTCCTCTTATCTTTGGCAACGGCGATATTGGTAAGATTGCCGTGTGTGGCACAGTTAATGATCTGGCGGTAAGTGGAGCCCGCCCGCTTTATCTCACGCTGAGTCTGATCATTGAAGACGGGATGCCTGTCTCAGATTTATTAAAAATTATCGCATCCGTTCGTGAAACAGCGCGTTTAGCCGGTGTGAAAATTGTTGCCGGTGATACCAAGGTTGTTGGAAAAGGCGAGGCTGACCAGCTTTTTATCAATACTGCCGGAATAGGCGTGCTGGAGCGGCCTCCTGTTTCGATAACTCATGTCAGGCCGGGTCAGAAAATAATCCTGAGTGGCTATATCGGGAATCACTCTATTCATCTTTTATCGATTCGGGAAGGTTTGGGGTTTGAACGTAATATATTAAGTGACTGTGCACCGCTGAATCATATGATTGAAAACATTTTGCTTAATACTCCTACAGGAAAAATAGCTTCCATGCGGGACGTTACTCGTGGTGGTCTTTCTGCAGTATTGCACGAATATGCCAGAGCCACTTCATGCCCTATTGTTTTTAATAAAGATGCGTTGCCTGTCCAGCCTGAGGCAGCTATGGCTGCTGATATGTTAGGTGTGGATGTCATTAATCTGGCCAATGAGGGATGTCTTTGCCTGTTTGTTGAGCCAGATGTGGCAGAGCATGTTCTGGAATTACTCCGCGTTCATCCTTTTGGTAAAAAGGCAGCGATTATTGGAGAGGTTAAATCAGGCTCGCAGCCGGAAGTCTGCATGGTCGAATCTGACGGAACGCATACTATTATTGAGGAACTTTACGGTGCAGAACTACCAAGACTCTGTTGATTCTGAAAAAAAAGACACCTGCCGGTTTCGAGTTTGCGGCATTGTCCAGGGAGTAGGATTCAGACCTTTTGTTCATCGATTAGCCAGAACGCATGGTGCAACCGGTTGGGTTCTTAATGATTCCGAAGGTGTTTTGCTTGAACTGCAGGCATCTTCACAGACCATAAATAACATAATTGATGAACTGATCTCTCAGCCACCGCCTCTGGCACGGATCACTGATATATATAAGGTCGAACTGGAAAAACCAGCGCCGTATTATTCAGGCTTTGATATCAGAAAAAGCAATAATTTATCCAATATGGATACAATTGTTCCCCCTGATTCAAATGTATGTAAAGACTGTCTGAGGGAAATGAACGATCCGTCCAATCATCGTTATCGTTATGCCTTTATAAATTGTACCAATTGTGGTCCGCGTTATTCTATTATCTGTGGAATGCCTTATGATCGTGCACAAACGACCATGCAATCTTTTATAATGTGTCCACAATGTAATAAGGAATATCATGATATTGAAGATCGCCGTTATCATGCGCAACCCAATGCGTGTCCTGTTTGCGGACCACAACTGCAGTTAACTGATAAAGATGGCGTATCAATCTCAGTCAGTGACATTATACGTTTTACCATCGACAGGCTAAAAGAAGGCGCTATTGTTGCCATTAAGAGTCTTGGCGGCTTTCATCTGGTCGTTGATGCATCCAATGTCGATGCTGTGCGAGAGTTACGTCGCCGTAAACGACGTGATGCTAAACCGTTCGCTGTTATGGTTGCAGACAGTGAAAGCGCGGCCAGGTGGGCAGTTGTGACCCCTGACGATATCTCTTTACTTGAGAGCGGGCCTCGCCCTATCGTTCTTTTGCGCAAACGCTCTCAGACGTTGCCAGAAGTGGTGGCCCCCAAAAACCCCAATTTGGGTGTAATGTTGCCTTCTACGCCTGTACAACATATGTTACTTGCTGATCCTGAACTCCCGGCCGTTATAATGACCAGCGGAAATATTTCCGGACAGCCTATTGTCATTGATAATAATGATGCAATAGAACAACTAGGGAAAATTGCAGACTACTTTGTACTTAATAATCGCGATATTCGTACAAGAGTAGATGACTCCGTTGTTCGCGTTATTAAGCGAAAAAACACCCCCGATTCACAAATATCATTTTTGCGTCGCTCACGAGGTTATGCTCCCTACCCTGTTCACCTTCCTTATTCCGTTGGAAATGTTGTGGCGTTTGGTGCCGAACTGAAAACCACAATAAGTATTGGGAAAGGTAAAGAAGTGTTTATCAGTCAACATATTGGGGATTTAAAAAATGATACAACATTTAAATCTCATCTCGACTGTATAAAACATCTGCAAGGGTTACTGTCCATAAAAAAAGCCGATATTCTGGTCTGTGATTTACACCCGGCCTTTCGTTCAACTCGCAGTGCCCTCGAAAATGCAGAGATCAAAGTCATTCAGGTCCAACATCACCATGCGCATATGGCCGCATGTATGGCGGAAAATGGTCTTTCAGGTAAAACCATTGGCGTGATTTTCGATGGTACAGGGTATGGTTCTGACGGAACAATATGGGGCGGAGAATTTTTATTTGGTAACGTCGAAAGTGTAGAGCGTGTTGCTCATTTACGCCCAATGTTATTAGCAGGAGGAGATAAAGCGGTTAAAGAACCTATTAGAATGGCAATATCATTGCTGGTTGAAACATATGGTGAAAATGTTGAGAGTTATATCAACTTACCAGCTATTCTTGATTTATCTGAAAATCGCCGTGAAGTATTCACCAGGATGGTAACAAGGAAAATTAACACAACGATTACTACCAGTATGGGGCGCCTTTTCGATGGTGTTTCAGCACTTATTGGAATTTGTTCAGAGATTGAGTATGAAGCACAGGCCGCCATTGAAATGGAAGCGCTTCTAAAAAAAGATTTTCATATGATTGAACCATTTACCTATATAATCGATGAAATTCACAATGGTGATATAAGTGTTGATTATCGTCCGTTAGTGAAAGAATTAGTTCAGTCCATACTAGTCAATAACATCAACCAGGAAGATCTTAGCCGACGTTTTCACTCAACCATTGTGCATATTATAGCAACAATGTGCTCTCTCCTCTCTGAACGTTATGGAACTGACCAGATTGTATTGAGCGGAGGCGTTTTTTGTAATGAATTCTTGCTGGTTAACACTCTTGATGAACTTGAATCAAGAGGTTTTAAACCATATTGCCATAAGCTGGTACCTGGTAATGATGGATGCATATCGCTGGGACAGGTCGTCGTAGCAGCGAACGGTATGAAGATATAGATATAGATATTTATTATCATTGAAGGAGAATAGAGTGAATAAAAACGGAGAAAAATTTTCAGCTGTTTTATTTGATATGGACGGAGTCCTGATTGATTCCCGGATGGTTATTGAAAATGGATGGCGTGAAGCGGCTCTGATGTATGAACGTCATCTCACCGACGAAGATATACAGAAGCATATTCACGGACATCCTGGCCCCTATACTATCCGGACATTATTTGGCGATCTCCCGGAATCCGACCAGCAAAAAGTTCAGGCACATATTATTCATGTAGAGAATACGACGGACTGTGAACTTATACCTGGCGTTGCCAGCCTCATTGCTTCTTTGGGAGAGGCCGACATTCCTGTTGGTATTGTAACCAGCGGCTGGAGGCAAAAAATTAACAGAGTCATAGAGTTACTTCATGCAGAGCCTTACATATCCGTTATTGTAGAACGTGATGATGTTACCCGTGGCAAACCTCACCCTGATCCCTATCTTCTTGCTACACAACGTCTGGGTATTCCAGCAAGTCAGGCAGTTGTCTTCGAGGATGCTAAAAGCGGCGTTGTATCAGCAGTTGCTGCGGGTTGTTATTGCGTTGGTGTAGGCGATGAGGAGCTCATGCCATTAGGCGCAAAAGTCATTATTCCTGATTTTAAAAATGTACAATTAATCAGAAACAGTGAAGATAGCTATATGCTTAAATTATGTGCTGATCACTCTGTTTTATTAAATAGTAAGTAATTCATTACAGTGATAAACAGCTAACACAGCAGGAGTAATGTTCATGGAACGGCTACAAAAATCCCGATGGGCCGTTACTGTACTATTTTTTGTCAACGGATTTATACAAGGAGGATGGGCTGTGCAGATAGCACAGCTTGCTCCTCGTTTTGGTGCCGATGATATAACCATTGGTCTACTTATTTTGACATTCGGTTTGGGGGCTTTATTTATGATGCCTCTGTCCGGTATGTTAATCTCAAGGTTTGGCTCACAAAAAGTTGTTCGATTATTTGCCGTGTTAGCATCTGTTTCGTTAATATCCGTAGGCATTGTAAAAAATATTTCTTCATTAGTATTCTTTTTATTTCTCTTAGGCGCGATGATTGGTTCGATGAATGTGGCCATGAATGCAAATGCCGTTATCCTTGAAAGAAAATTAGCTTACGCAATACTGTCAATGTGCCACTATTCATGGAGCGTTGGTTTATTTGTATCGGGTTTTACAGGTGGTTATGCAGTTAAAAACTATGGATACCTTGGTCATATTTTTATAATTTCTGGGATCGCTTTTCTTCTGGTTTTGACAGCACTTCATTTTATCACTAATGATCATCCACAAGAGAATCAGAAAAATAAATCATCATCGAGTTTACCCCGCCAGGCTAAAATCTATATTATAGGAATAATGGCTCTTCTTGGAATGATACCAGAGTGTGCGGTTGTCGACTGGTCATCACGTTATCTAATGAAAAACCTTAATGCTAATATAGAAATAGCCAGCCTTGCTTTTGCTTTTTTTGCATGCACCATGTCAATGGTTCGATTCGTTGGTGATGTGATACATGATAGTTATGGACCCGTGAAAACTCTTCGTGTATCCAGTATCCTGGCAGCAGCCGGTATGCTAACAGCAGCCCTGTCACCGTCGCCGTGGCAGGCAATTCTGGCTTTTTCTCTGGCTGGCGGTGGTATTGCCAATATTGTTCCTGTCATCTTTTCATCCGCAGGCCATCAGTCTGGAATTGCTGTAGGTACTGGAATAAGTATTGTTACAAGCATCGGTTATTTAGGTACATTAATGGCGCCAGCACCAATAGGCTTTTTTGCACAACAATTCGGTTTTCCAATGATATATATAGCAATGGCTTTTATACTTGTTATGAATGCTGTGCTTGCACCATTATTACGTAATAATAATAACAAATATTAAAAACTTTCGTTGATGATAAAGGGTTAGACTTCTCGAGGCCTTTCTGGCCATTGTTCAGGATACAGATCTTCTTCTTTAACTTTTTGAATAATCGAAAGAGACGAGTGATTTGTCCGCATTAATCACGGAAATTTCCTGGCATTGTTTATAAAAATCCTTATTTTATATCGCTAACAATTTTATTAATCGATCATTCCGTTTGTTAAACCATTTTCACTTTAACCAGTTGAAATCTTTATAATAACTATCGTTCTCTGGTCCCGAATGCGTGTTTATTTGAGTATGAAAATGTTGTTTTTTATCAATGAATGATATTTTAACCAAAAGTTCAATATTTCTTATTTACAAAATTAATGGGACGTATAGACTCTTAACCTAAACCAAATGCGTGCGCGTGGTATTGCTCTCGTCGGTTTTATTAAATGGATAAATTTCATCAGGATGAGCTATTATGGATAATAGATACAATTGTTGTTATTCAGAAGAGAGCGTTGAAAAACCTAAAATAGCGCTACAGAATGTATACTATCACGCAGGTCAAAATCCCTTTAACAAAACCCTGGTTGCAGGTGCTATCTTTCTTGCTTTTAATACCGCGCATGCCACAGATTCTTGTGATTATGTCAGTACCAGACCTGAAACTAGCTGTGTCTATGCTGATAACAAAATAAATATCCATATTCATACTGACATAAATAATCGTACTAGTACCCCAGCCTATCAATACGAAACTGATTATATGACTACGGATAAATCAGTTATCCATTTAGAGGCTGGCACAACAATTCATTCGGATGCAACGGGTATTGAGGCATTAGGACGTAGCAACACCGAAATTGAAGTGAGCACCTCTGGCAATATCTATACAGGAAACATCTCCGATGTTGATGTGCAGAAACCTCAGGCCCCCATCTCCGGGCCTTCCGGCGGTATAATCTTTGATATAACCAACGTTCGTGGAACCCAACACGCCAGTGTTTATCTGGCGGGTGCATCCGGCGGTCTATTAGCGTTGGGGGCCGTGACGCAATATTCCGATAGTCAAATTGTTAACCAGAGTGCCAGTAAAGATACAGCCGCAATATATTCTCAGGCGCTGGAATCTCGGATGACAACCTCAGGCGTTATTCGCTCTCAAGTTGGAGATGCGATTCGTTTACAGGATACCGGCCCTGAATATTCCTATAGTAGCGGCGGCTACATTATTCTCGATCCTCAGAGTGTGTTTGATGTTCACTTACAGGAAGGTAGTGTAGTTGATGGCGGCTCTGAAGGTGCGGGGATTAAAACCATCGGCGGAGCAACTTCCAGTATCACGATTGATGAAGGTGCAACGTTGGGGGCATTGTCTGATGTCGCGATTAGCACAACTGGCTATGATTATTATGATCTCAACTACACTAATAATCCGTCGGGTATTAATACATACCAATACACTGGGGCGGCTACCAGCATCACCAATGCCGGAACGATGACTGGTGTTATTCAATTAACCAGCGGTCAGGATAAGATCGTGAATGACACAACGGGCGTCTGGAATATTCGTCAGTGGTCAGATTCCGATCGGGATGGTGTCCGGGATGCGGTTGCTTCTGTGGCAACCAGTGATTTTGGTGGCGGAACGACTGAGTTAAATAACCTCGGTCAAATTATACTGACCGCGAATGCCGATGGCAGCGCAAACAGCGCGCTGTTGCAGAATTTGCCCACCTTCAAAAACCAGGGCCGTTTAATTCTCGCTAATAACGTCGTAGGTGATCGTTTTACTATCGACGGTGATTATGTGGGTAATAATGGCACTGTTGAGCTGGATACTTACCTTGGGGATGACAGTTCTCCTACAGACAGAGTCATCATTAATGGCTCAACCTCCGGACAAAGTTATCTGCTGATTAATAATTCTGGCGGAACCGGAGCTAAAACCAGTGAAGGGATCAAAGTTATTGAAGTTAACGGTGATTCCTCCGGTGAGTTTATTCAGCAAGGTCGTGTCGTTGGCGGTGCATTTGAATACTATTTGCATAAAAATAGCGTCAATAATCAGGATGGTGACTGGTATCTGCGTTCACAGCTTCCGATTGTCACGCCTGAAGATCCGGTTATACCGAACCCGGAACCTGATCCTGACCCCGAGCCTACGCCAACTCCAGAACCGAAGCCTGAACCTGAAAATATCAATCGACCCGAACCGGGGAGCTATATGTTTAACCATATGGCCGCCAATAGCCTGTTCCTGATGCGCCTTCACGATCGTATGGGGGAAACCCAATATACTGATGCCCTGACCGGTGAGCAAAAGGTGACCAGTTTGTGGCTGCGCCAAGTTGGCGGTCATAACCGTTCTCGTGATAGCAGTGGCCAGTTAAAAAATCAGGGGAATCGTTACGTTTCTCAACTAGGTGGCGATATTGCACAATGGAGTAGCAATGGTTTCGACCGTTGGCATTTGGGCGTAATGGCCGGATTCGCCAGGCAAAACAGCAATACGGAGTCAAAATATTCAGGATATAAATCCACAGGTTCTGTGGCGGGGTACAGTGCGGGATTGTATGGCACATGGTATGCCAATGAGCATGATAAAACAGGCAGTTATGTTGATGCCTGGGCTTTATATAACTGGTTTGATAATGAAGTAAAAGGTGACCAGTTGGCGACGGAAAGCTATAAATCCCGGGGTGTTACGGCATCAATTGAAGCTGGCTATACCTTCAAACTGGGGGAACGAATCTCTGACGGTGTGAAATATTATTTGCAACCTAAGGGACAACTGACCTGGATGAACGTTCGCGCCAATGACCATACTGAACATTCAAGTAGTGGTGGTTCACGTGTTTCCTTTGATGGTGATGGCAATATTCAAAGTCGTCTTGGTATTCGTACTTATGCCAACGGTCATAGTGCTATTGATAACGGTAAAGACCGTAAATTCCAGCCATTTATCGAAGCCAACTGGATCCACAATACTCATAACTTTGGTGCAACCATGAATGGCTATAAGAATAGTATTGATGGAACCAAAAATATTGGCGAAGTAAAAGTGGGACTTGAAGGCCAGTTATCTCGTCGCCTGGATCTTTGGGGTAACGTCACGCAGCAAATGGGTGACAGTGGCTATAGCGATACTCTGGTTATATTAGGAATTAAATATCGTTTCTAGTGGAGAGCCATTGTTAAATGGAAGCCTGGCGGTTTTTATTGACTGGCAGGCTATCCGTTGCATTTGATAATAGGATTTGGTATGCAACCACGAGTTTTAATTGTTACAACTGAAGCCCCGGACGTGCTGTTTAGCGGTCTTGGTTTTTTTAATGAACACTTTTGGGCGGAATTAAAACGGCGTAATTATCCTTTTAAAGTGTTGTATCTGAATAATCAAAAGACAGCACATTCTCAGTTAGCTGATTATGAGATTGCAGTAGAACCGGCCTTACCCCTCGATTCATCGCTGGAGTCGCTCAGTCTTAACGTGGCCTGGAGTACAGCGCAAAAAGTTCAGCCGATCCTCAATGAGTTCAAACCTGACATTATTTCGGTACATGAAAACTCGCCGCTATTGCCGTTCTTTTTTGAGCTAAACCGCGTTCAGTTCACGCTGCATTCCAGCTATATCGGTATGCAACACTATCTGACCCGGACACAAAAAGGAATGCAGCATTACTGGGAGCAGAGGATCGCCGTGCGGCAAAGTGGCGCGGTGGTTCTTCATAGCGATTGGGCCCATCGCTCTGTTATTCAGCATGTCTCGGCGGATATCGTCCCACCTCACCTGTTTCCAATCGGTGTGGATTTCGCAGATTATCCGGCGGATAAAATTCCCCATCCTGAAGGCAAAGTCGTGATTAGCTTTTTTGGTCGCTTTACCGATATTGTGAAGAATTTCCTGATTTTCCGTGATGCCATCAATACACTTCCACCAACCTATCGGCAGCGCATAGAAGCCCGGGTTTATGGACCTGAAAAAATCCCCGATTATATGGAAAAAGAAGGTTTTAAAGGTTTAACCTTTGTGCAAGGGGAAGAGAAAAAACGGGCGCTGGCGGAAACTGATATCGTCGTTTTCCCAAGTATGCAGGAAAGCTACGGTATTGTTGGTCTGGAAGCATTGTTGTCGAATTGCGCATTAATCGCCACGCCAGGATTAGGTATGGATAGTTATATGCAGCCGGAATATGCTTGCGAACCGACAATCGCCGCGATCCAAAAGCGAATTATTACTTATCTTTCGGATGTCGAGCAATTACGTAAAGACCAGAAGACGCAGATATTCCGTAATAGTGTTAATCGACCGGAGTTTACGTTAAGCAAGATGACTGAGTCATATATCAGCGTTTGGCAGGAATTGCATAAGACGTTACAGAAAGAACGACAGTGAGTTATTTTTATTCAAAATTCCCATAAACGCTGTTTTTCTTACAGCATAAATACTTGACCCAGACTTGATTGTGGGTCAGAGGCGGTCAATGACAAGTTGCCACGGTTACTTATCTTGTACTGTACCAAGTAAAAAACTCATTTACCTGGTACTCAACAACGATACCCTTAAATTGAGTATGTCGTTCCAGAACTGGCTGTTGATGATGATCCGTTTTATTATTGAGTTCGGTGACCACCTGAGCGATCACCTTTAACATGACGGCAGTTATACAGGTCTACCATAACACCTGTCTTTACTTACTGACGAACGTAATGGCCGCCTACGGAAAGAACTGTTATATCATTACCTCGCTTGATGAATACAACCCTATGCTCTTGATTTATCCGAAATGAATAAGTATCAGTAACACCGTGAAGTTTTTCACAATTTGCATCCGAAACAGATTTTGCCGCTGTTTTTGGATCGTGCCCATAGTCCCTGACAAGACGACGCCATTCATAATATTTTCTCATAGCGGCTTGCGGTACTTCGATATGTTTGTTTTGGCGATATCTGGTCCTTTGTTCACGATCATCAAAATTGTAATACATAAACTCTCATCTCCTTGAAAGCTGCCCATGGTGAGCAGCGCTGCTCATTACAACATTTAGCCTAACTAACTCTTCGTCGGTTAGAACAACAATTGTTTTGATTGAACGATAAGGTATTACATAGCGACATTTTAGTATCTGGAGTTTAAAGAGTGCGGAGATTTCGACAAATATTTGTATGTTGTAACTATTGTTTCCGTTAATAGTGGCAACTTTATTTCCAGACTGGAAATATTCCGAACATAAACGACAGTGTAAAAATACTAATGAATTGAATATACACGCTTATTTATCTGGCATAGCAATTGCTAAGTCATTAGCGAGTCGTTTATAAAATTAAGGAAAGAGTATGTCTAATAACCGCAATTATCGATTCGATACCAAAATTGTACACGCAGGACAACACCCGGACCCCTCTACAGGATCACTCAGCACGCCAATTTTCCAGACATCAACATTTGTCTTTGATAATGCTGAACAAGGCGCTGCACGTTTTGCACTGGAAGAACCAGGTTATATTTATACTCGCCTGGGTAACCCCACCACAGATGCCCTTGAGCAAAAAATGGCCGTCCTTGAAGACGGTGAAGCCGCGCTGGCGACCGCTTCTGGAATTTCAGCAATTACGACAGCCCTGCTGACTCTGTGTCAGCAAGGCGATCATATTGTCTCTGCCAATGCAATTTATGGTTGCACGCACGCTTTTCTTTCCCACAGCATGCCGAAATTTGGCATTACCACAAGCTTTGTCGACGCAACCAACATTGCTGAACTAAAAGCAGCAATACGGCCAGAAACGAAGGTTATTTATATCGAAACCCCAGCCAATCCAACACTGACACTGGTCGATATCGAAATGGTCGCGGGTATCGCGCATCAGCACGGCGCGCTGTTAATTGTCGATAACACCTTTATGTCGCCTTACGGTCAACAACCATTACGTCTGGGGGCGGATATTGTTGTACATAGTGTCACTAAATACATTAACGGTCACGGCGATGTAATTGGCGGTGTTATTGTTGGTAAAAAAGACTTTATCGACCAGGCGCGTTACGTTGGACTTAAGGATATTACAGGCGGATGTATGAGTCCGTTTAATGCCTGGCTGACCTTGCGTGGCGTTAAAACTCTCGGCGTCAGGATGGAACGTCACTCCAGCAACGCCATGAAAATTGCGCAGTTCCTTGAAAGCCATCCAACAATTACCCATGTCTATTATCCTGGATTACTGGCTCACCCTCAGTACGATTTATATAAGCGACAAATGACTTTACCCGGCGGTGTCATCAGTTTCGAAATAGCCGGAGGATTTGATTCTGGCAGACGGATGATTAACGCGGTCAATTTATGTTTGCTGGCGGTAAGTCTTGGGGATACCGAAACGCTGATCCAACATCCGGCATCGATGACCCACTCTCCTGTACCGCCAGAAGAACGATTAAAAGCAGGAATTACTGATGGAATGATTCGGCTTTCTGTAGGTCTGGAAGATCCTGACGATATTATTGAGGACCTTCAGCAGGCAATCGCAACAGCCATCGCCGGAAATTAATTTTTCAACAGCATATAAAATATCAACGCCTGCCCTCTGTCTTATTGGCAGAGGGATTGGGATGGAGGCACATTATGCAAATCAGCACGCAACAAGCGGATAATTATGTAAATATTTCTCACACACTCACCAATAAACTCCCCTTTACACGCTATGACTTTGGTTGGGTCTTATTATGCATTGGCATGGCAATTGGCGCAGGTACTGTTTTAATGCCGGTGCAGATCGGTTTAAAAGGGATATGGGTTTTCATTACAGCATTTATTATTGCTTACCCTGCAACTTATATTGTGCAGGATATGTATCTTAAAACACTTTCTAAAAGTGAAACCTGCAACGATTATACTGATATTATAAGCCACTACCTGGGGAAAAACTGGGGAATTTTTTTAGGTGTTATTTATTTTTTGATGATTGTCCATGGGATATTCATCTACTCTCTTTCCGTCATTTTTGACAGCGCTTCGTACATCAGGCATTTTGGTTTAACCGATAGCGACTTGTCACAATCCGTTATCTATAAGATCATTGTCTTTTCTGTTTTAGTGGCCATTGCCTCTCGTGGTGAAAAAATATTATTTAAAATTTCCGGACCAATGGTAATCATCAAAGTGGGAATTATTATTATTCTCGGTTTTATCATGATCCCTCACTGGAATTTTAATAATGTTAGTGCATTCCCGCCAATGAGTGATTTTTTTCGCGACGTTCTGCTCACCATCCCGTTTTGTTTTTTCTCAGCCGTCTTTATTCAGGTGTTGAATCCGATGAATATTGCCTATCGAAAAAGAGAAAGAGACCGGGTTATGGCCACCAGAATGGCTATCCGCACCCATCGAATCAGTTACATTGCGCTGATAACCATCATATTATTTTTTTCATTCTCATTTACTTTTTCCATCAGCCATGAAGAAGCGGTTTCCGCATTTGAGCAGAATATTTCCGCCCTGGCGCTGGCAACGCAAGTGATACCGGGAGAAATTATTCATCTTGCTTCGACAATATTAAATATATTTGCAGTTCTGACGGCTTTTTTTGGTATATATCTTGGTTTTCATGAAGCATTGAAAGGAATTGTACTCAATATTTTAAGTCGGGTAATTAATGTTGAGAAAGTCAGCCCGCAGATGCTCACAACAGGAATAGGGATTTTTATTGTTGCTACACTGGTTGTCTGGGTTTCGTTTCGTGTATCCGTCCTGGTGTTTTTCCAGCTTGGTAGTCCACTATACGGTATCGTCTCTTGTCTGATCCCTGTTTTCTTAATTTACAGTGTCAAAGCGCTAGAAAACCTGCGCGGGGTCAGAAGCTGGCTTATTTTTATCTACGGTATTTTACTCTGTCTCTCACCGCTGCTGAAACTCATCGAGTAGTATTTGGGACGCCCCCATGTTTTAGATGGGGGCATTAATAAACCATATCCTGCTGGTAGCTGCGTATTTTATTCAAAACGGTAGTATGCGAGACACCAAGCACTTTAGCGATACCACGCGCAGAGACATTATCATCTAACATCTTTTCGATAATTTTTCGTTCAGTCAAGCGAACTTGTTCTTTTAAAGGCCCTATATTCCCACTGTGCCTTTGCTGATTCTCCCGGCATAGAGAATTCATCCATTTCATTTCGTCCATTGTTACTATTCCACTGTCCGACATATGCATCAAACGGATAATAATATTCTCCAGTTCCCTGATGTTGCCCGGCCATGCGTAATGCTGCAAAAATTCCAGACTATTTTTATCAAAAACCAATGCCCGCTTAAACTCGCAACAATGCTTTTGCAGAAAATGATCAATTAATAACGTAATATCTTGTGGATGCTGGCGAAGCGGCGGGATTGTTAACGAAAGAATATTGATTCGGTAGTAGAGATCGGCACGTAACTCACGATTCAACATCATCTCTTCCAGGTTCGCATTAGTGGCTACGATAACCCGAGTATCAAAAGAAACAACCTGAGAACTGCCTATACGGCGGATACAACTATCCTGCAAAACGCGCAGTAGTTTTGCCTGCATACTTAGTGGCATTTCGCCAAACTCATCAAGAAACAGCGTTCCTTTATCCGCCATTTCAAACAATCCTTTCTTCCCTTTGCCATCGGCCCCGGTGAACGCGCCTTTCTCGTAACCAAAGAACTCGCTTTCCATCAGTTCTTCAGGGATTGTCGAACAGTTTACCGGAATAAAAGCGTGTAAACGTCGTGGCCCACAATTATGAATAGCACGCGCCAGCAACTCTTTCCCTGTTCCCGTTTCACCGCGAATCAATACGGTAAAACGACTTTCCGAAAACTTTATCGCTTTTTCTATAAGCGATTGCATTTGCGGGCTTTCACCAATCATATCAGTAAAATATTCGCTCGGTTTTACTGATCTATGAGAGGTGATTCCACTATCGGTACTAAAATGCTCAATATTAATAATGTCTGGATGATGACTTAACCGTGTCACCACACTATTGATATCCCCTGTATGACGACACATTGATTTAATAAGAATGCGTCCGGCTGTCACTTTCATTGAAATAATATTAAATTTATAAAATGAAAATTCTTTTAAAACGTCTTCTATCATTGAAATACGGTCAATGGTTTTTATATTCCAGCGTATCGTAAACACATAAGCTCCATTGCATTTTTTGAACACATCGACAGGCATTTTACTGCAAGGAGGAGGATGTTCTGCCAAAGGCATCACAGAGTTGAGGAAAATCTCAATGAAGAACAACGTTAAGGGAATATGTGTCGCGTAGCATCGGAAACTGGAAATAGGAAATATGATAGATAAACTATTGAGAATAGATGATATTGTTAATGCCCATGACTCCAATGGACATTAACCAACGCTGGTACAGCTCATTTGCTGCCCAGGGAATGCAGTATAACCAATGCTAATTAGCGTTTTACCGCGTCAAAAAACGTATACATCTGACTAACTTTTGAACCTTGATGCAAAGATGTCATATTTTGCTTGAGCGTTTCGAGCCTGATATTGACTTTACGGATCAACTCCTCTGTACCGTTCATAAGCTCACGAACCAGACTTTTGATGCGTTCACGCTCAATTTCTGACAGCGTTAATCCACTGGTGCCCGTCATTAAGTCTTCCGCTTTCGCCAGAAATATATCCAGCAGCGCTAAAAAGGCATCCCATTTTTCTTCACGCACCATCGTTAACATCGACTGGTTCATGTCGAACAAATTATCATAATGTGAAATCAAATTAACCACGTCTCCCCCGGGTTTGCTGTGGGTCAATTTCTTCCCAGGTTTCTGCAAGCCGCATTAATAGTTGATCGACATGCTTCAGTAATTCAGGGTCGTTCGTTCGGTTAGCCTGAAACAATGTCCGTGACATATACTCATAAAGTTGTTCGAGTTCGCCTGCAATATGCAGACCTTTCTCATGATCAAGCGATGCCCGCAAACCATTATCAATAATATTGATTGCTTTAGAGATCATCTCCCCGCGGCGAGGAATATTACCCTGTTCAAAATAGATAATTGCTTTCTGGATTGCGCTATGAATTCCATCAAACAGCATAGAAATAAGCTGATGTGGGGTTGCTCCTGCCAGTTTGCTCTGTAGCGAAACTTGTTTGTAGGCTTCTGCGCCCTGTGAAGTGTACATATCAGACTCCTGCGGGGCTGGCGGAGTCACGCTCCGTCAGCCTTTACTCTTATTAAATCGTTGATAAAAGAGAGGTTAATTGCGAGTTCATGCTGTTCATTTTTGACATCGCGGTATCCAGATTCTGGAACTGGATGCGATAACGCTCAACCTGAGCATCGATCAGTTTCTGGGTCTTATCAATTTGCTGCTGAACCACCTTGCTTTGTGAATCAAGGCCGTCAGTGGTGGTCTTGATAAGCCCGGTTTTATCATCGCTACCAGTACCAATATAGCTACTGATGATATTCCCCAACGTAGTCGCCATGCCTTCATTACTGCCATGACCCATAAACATATTGGCGATCTGATCCGGATCATCGGCAATCGCGTTGTCCAGCTTGTTCTCATCCAGTGTCATCTGACCGGTTGCGGCATCAATTTTGATGCCCAGATCGGCTAATGAACCATAATCAGCGCCAGAATCACCATAAACGCCGTTTACCGTAGAGCGAATTTGACTGACCATTCCGCGCAGCGTGGAATCGCCCATCAGCGCCCCGCTCTTGGAACTGGGCGTTGCGACATCATCATCACTCAGACCGGAGGTATCATTCTTGACGTACTTACTGAATACAGTTGTTGCTGACAGCAGTGCATTGTATTGCTTAACAAAATCCTGAAGGTGAGTTTTAATAGCAGACGTATCAGCCGTTAATGTCAACTGCTCAGATTGTAATTTGGTCGGATCATTTTTATCTGCTTCAGAAACGGCATTCAGGTTCAGCGTCACACCGTCAATGATGTCAGTAATGTTGTTACTGGAACGAGTAAAATCAGTACCATCAACAGACAATTTGGCATCTTTAGCATCCGAAACCGAAATCATCTTGTCAGCTGCACCGGGATCGCCCGCAACACCATTTGGATGCTGACCGCCTGCTGACGTGTCCAAGATGTCCGCAAGATTCTGATCGCCGTCGACCTTAACGCTCATTTCACCGTCGCTGCCGGTTGTTTTAGAACTCAGAACCAGTTGATAACCTTTGCCTGTAGACTGAACGCTGGCACTAACATCACCATTTTGCTTGTTGATAGCCTTGGCGATGCTGTTTAACGACGTTTCATCGTCTTTAAGTTCAACTTCGGTGGTTTTTCCGTCTTTTTGCGTGATGGTGATCTTTCTGGTGCCGCTGCCAGTTGTACTCCCCAGGGTGGTGTCAGCACTGGTCTGGAGTTCCGTTTTCAGTTTATGGGCAGATGCCAGTTGTTCCACAGTAATTTCATGAGTATCCGCCAGCGCACCCGTGCTCGCCGTCGCAGTAAAGGCTTTGTTGCTACTCACTTTCAGGGTATTGAATGCATCACCACCTAATGATTTCACCGATTTTTGCAGCGTAGACAATAGGCTGGAGATAGATCCCCAGGCTGAAATCTTCAATTTATAGCTATTCTGAAGACTGGTATAGGGCGTCAGGCGCTGCTGTTCGCTGGCTTTAAGTTGCTCCAGCATTGATGCGGTATCGATCCCTGAACCGATTCCCAGTGATGATATACCCATGTTGTTTCTCCTGAGGGGTTGTGATTTTTAAGAATCTCTTCCCTATATCGGCATAAAAACAGACTGGATAAATATTTAACTTTTTTTCAACAATCCGAAGAATGAAATTATTCGCTTTCTTTAATTTGTCCTCTTACATTTCCGCCCTATTTTTACTTTTTTTATCTCATTCGCTTTAGCCACTTTATTTCCACGCCGATATCTGTGGTATGCGGAGTTACAACGCATATTCAGTTTAAATTCTATTCCGGGCGGATCGCACCGTCACGTTTTAATTGAGGATATATCATGTCACAGGTCATTAATACCAACGCACTGAGCCTAGTTGCACAGAACAACCTGAACAAATCTCAGTCCACTCTCGGCACTGCGATCCAACGCCTGTCTTCTGGTCTGCGTATTAACAGCGCAAAAGACGATGCTGCTGGCCAGGCTATCAGCAACCGCTTCACCGCCAGCATCTCTGGT
>NZ_RHJQ01000026.1:0-3742 GCF_004211995.1 Escherichia sp. E14S1 | reverse complement strand
CTGGCAAAAAGTTGCCAGATTTTGACGAGCGTTACCGTCGAGAAATAATTCATCATTGATAATTTGAAATGCGACATCATCACGCATTTCATGCAGCGGAAAATGTTTAGATTCAGCGATGGTGGAAATAGATTTTGTACCAAAACGTGAATCGAGTAGTTCCGACCTTAAATCCGTTACTTGCTTCTTATCCATTTCAAACTCCTTAAAATGATTGGATCGCAATAAAAAAGTAGGATTTATCGATAAAGTAAGCAAGCTCAATGGTCTGGGTTTTAAATAACAAAATCCTAATCTTGTTTGGTTTTTGACAATAATTGCATTATGTTTTTTTAAGTAAAAACAAAAGGATGAGCAATATACTAATGATAATTTCGATCTTTTTAGCGTTATTTTAATGTGTTTTTTTACCTGCCGTTATTATCACGTAAAAATTAGCCAATAAAATATCATTATTAGTTAGTGGTTAATTTTTTTGAACGTTTTTAAAGATTATCGAATAAAAAAGATATAATTACCAGAATCCCCGCCAACATTGTTCGTGGGGTAAGTTGTTATTTCGGCAGTAATACTACGATATAGGTAACTGCGTGAAGGAGTTGTTGCCCTGGATGTAAACTGATTTTTACCCTACGTGTCATATGGACGTTCACTTATTATCTTTGAAGGCCAGGCAAGATAACGTCAATACGGCGTTGGGGATCGTTTACACGCCAACTTCCGAAACTGATAAGTCTTCCTTTTAATTAATAGTGTAAAATTCAGGTATAACTCTGACAGGAGGAAATATGCGTAAATACATCACCAGCAGCGAATGGGCGCTTTTCTTTAATGCTATAACGGGTACGCGAAATGAAATCCGTGATAAAGCATTGCTACATATAACTTACATTCATGGACTTCGCGTCAGTGAGTTGATAGACCTTAGACTGGGAGATCTTGATATGACTGAAAAAATTGTTTTTATTAGGCGTCTGAAAAATGGATTATCAACTTCACATCCATTACAGCCAGAAACAATAGAATTATTGCAACACTGGTTCCTGATTAGAAAAAGATACGCTAAAGGTAGTCAGGATGATTATATTTTTCTGTCAAGCCATGGAAAAAAAATTTCCAGACAATGGATTTATAAACTCTGCGCACGATATAGTCAGCGTGCGGGTCTGAGAATTAAGGTTCATCCGCACATGTTGCGTCATGCCTGTGGTTATGCTCTTGCTAATCAGGGACTGGATACCCGTCTGATTCAGGATTATCTGGGTCACAGGAACATTCATCATACTGTACTGTATACGGCCAGTAATCCAGGACGTTTTCATCGGGTCTGGCGCAGTTAAATTTTTACGCAAGGAGTGAGGAATTGCATATCCATAATATTTTTATTATCTGTTCTGTGAAATAGTGTGTATATAGGTCCTCTTTTTAAAACACATTTATTAATACACAGCGCCCCCATGGCATCATATATATGAAAATCAAAAATCTCTTTGTATGTCCCAGTAAATTCCTGGCTGGCATATAAACCATCAGGAAGAAGCGTCTCTGGCAGGGAAAAACTGTTTATTTCTTTAAAAGTATAAATTAGTTCAGAATCTGTTTCTCTGGAGGGTATCATTTCACCTGAAATCATAAAATCAGACATTTCATTAACAGGATCATAAATTGATACTATGGACTGAAAAAGGTTACGGTTATAAATAAAATGATCGCCGCTCTGGGTATGGATAAAGTCCATTCCCAGATTCACAGGCATTTTAAGGTTTGGAACAGAAGGATGATTGCCCTCAGCTATCTCAATCATTCTGAATTTTGTGCACAGTGTGGTTCTGTACAATACGGGCTGGGCATACTGCATATCCCAGGCATCCGCATTGCGATACTGTACTGGTGACACCTTGAACTGTTGCCTGAAAGCACGGGAAAAAGCCTGGGGCGAACTGAACTCATACATTAGTGATATATCTGTTATCCGGCGACTGGTATGACGCAAAAGTAAAGCGGCAAGTGTTAGTTTTCTGCGACGTATGTATTGCGCCACACTGATCCCCGTTACATCCTGAAACAGTTTGTACAACCAACGTTCTGAATAGCCTGAACGTTCAGCAAGAACTTTTACTGACAGTGAGCTGTTCAGATTCCCTTCGATAATTCCCGCCAGTTGCTGGATTAAATTCATTTGCTATACCTGTGGGTCCATGCCAGTTGACTGTTCTTAAGAGCAATCGGTGTTTTATTCTGCTTTCCTGACTTTAGCACGTTTAGCCATAGCCTGATGGGGTCATCGTGTCACTCTTGAATGCTCTGTTTCATCTGACCGGAGCCATTAATGTCTTCCCGAAAATTTCTTACTCACCATGAAGTCAGCCTTTTGCTACAGGCGGTGCTGAAGGGGCGCCACCCGGAACGTGATGCCTGCATGATACTTCTTGCCTTTATCCACGGACTCAGGGTCAGCGAAATGCTTTCGTTACGTCTTGCTGACCTTGAGCTCGAGTCCCGAAAACTGTGCGTCCAGCGCCTGAAAAACGGCTTCAGCACCGTGCATCCCTTACTGACTGAAGAAGTACAATGTATCAGGAACTGGCTCAAAGCCCGGGAAACTATGAAATTACCTACTACAGAAGAAGAGAGGGACTGGCTGTTTATTTCCAGATCAGGGCGTCCGCTTACCCGTCAACGATTTTATAACTTGCTGGCTGAAGCAGGAAGAAATGCCGGGCTGACTGTTGCTGTCCATCCACATATGCTGAGACATGGGTGTGGTTACGCGTTGGCTGATAACGGCATCGATACACGCCTGATTCAGGATTACCTGGGACACCGGAATATCCGGCATACGGTGATTTATACAGCTTCAAATTCGGCCCGCTTTGAACGGTTATGGAAGCCGTCAAAAAGGGCGAAAAAGCAACTTTTTGACCCAAACTGTAAACTGCCTGTATTGCGGTTGCAAATGTTAAAAAACACATGTTATGCAAACAACAATTAATTAAAGATCATTTGATTTAAATCAATAAAACCCCCATATCAATTCCCTTCTGTAACAATATGGCATTGATGTCTGTCAGTTTTCTAAATTTTCCAAAACTCCATCAATAGTATAAATAGCCAAAAACATCACATAACTAAGAAAATAAAACCAGATAAAAACAAAAATTTAGTTTTTTAATCCAATGTTGTCAAAATGGGTCATTTTGACAACAACAGATCCTCTTCTTGTGCACCTGTATTGCGCGTTACTCAGCACTGATAACCCGACACATGCGGCAACAGATGTCTGTTGTCATTACTGGGGGAGGGATACCAGTGCTTCTTAATTCATATTTCTGACGGAGAGATATTCAGGTGGCGGGTATGCCTGAGAGACGCAGACGAATAAAGAGACATTTTTTCTGTCCTGAGTGTGTTCAGGACATGCAGGCTCGACCACTGTATATCATCGTGACCTTCTGGGGGATGCGAACCGGCAGGTTACTGACAGTTGAGGCGGTCAGCCGGGAGTTTCATATACCCCAGAGAACAGCAAAAAATATTCTGTATTACATTGAGCACGAGGGACGAAACCATATCCGCAGCAGGCGCTTCATACAGAACGAACCGACAACGGGACGAAGACGCGCTCTGCGGATCCTGGATATACAGGATCCGCAGGAAATCCCGGCAAGTTCAGGAGCAGAACTGGATGTTCTGTTGGAACCTGTTGCCCCCACAGCAAAGCTGTAGTGGATCACAAAATCAG
>NZ_RHJQ01000025.1:0-52383 GCF_004211995.1 Escherichia sp. E14S1 | reverse complement strand
TGACTCTCACCGATCCGTAGTCTATCTGCTTTCAGATCGCCGGCTTGCTGGGGGTTGTTAATAACGAAGGTGACAGCACCATCAGCAACGGCGGCACCGGCACGCAAATTAACGGTGACGACGCCACGGCGAATAACGGCGGCAAAACCACCGTTGATGGCAACGATGCAACTGGCACGGAAATCAACGGCAATAACGGCACCATGACCGTCACCGATCCGGAGTCCATCGGCATTCAGATCGACGGCGACCAGGCGGTTGTTAATAACGAAGGCGACAGCACCATCAGCAACGGCGGCACCGGCACACAGATTAACGGTGACGATGCTACCGCCAACAACAACGGCAAAACCACCATTGACGGCAAGGACTCCACCGGCACAGAAATCGCTGGAAATAATGCGACAGTCAATCAGAACGGTGATCTGAATGTAAGTGGCGGGGCACATGGAATGGATATCACCGGTGACAGTGCGACGGTGAATAACAAGGGCACCATAACCGTTACAGATGAGGGTTCGATCGGTATTCAGATCGAAGGTGAGAACGCGACCTTTTCGAATACCGGCAAGGTTGATGTTACGAATTCAGCTACCGGGTTTAGCATCACTACTAATAATGGGGATGTCTCAGTGGCTGGCGATATGCAGATTGGTGATTTCTCCACGGGGCTTGTGCTCAATGGTGACGACAACAAATTAACGTTGGCTACGACCGATCTGAATGTAACCGGGCAGTCGGCCACTGGGGTTAATGTTAATGGTGATGGTAATAACGTTGATATCACTGGCAACATCAAGGTTGATAAAGATCAGTTAGCGGATAATGGTGCTGAAAAATTTTACGATACTTCTACTGGCATTAGTATTAAAGGCAATAATAACAATACAAATGTCGATGGTAAATTGACAGTTGTTGCCGATAGTGAAACGACTACCCAGTCATATTTAAAATATGATGGTAGTCAGGAGAATATCTCTGGTTTGGTAGTGACAGGTGATGACAATACAATTAATTTAAATAGTGGCATTCATCTGGTAGGTGAGGCTAATCAATTAACCGATGGTTCTGCTATAGCTGCGCAGCGCAAGGGATATGGCGATGTTCAGGTCATTAGTGTTGATGGTCAATCCACTGTTCATCTTAAAGGGGATTCAACAATAAGTGGTGATTTTCCATTAGGTTATGAAAGTATTATTCAGTTAAATAATAAAGCCATACTTGAGGTCGATGTTGGTGCCACACTAAGTATGGGGGATATTACTTCTTATGATCATTACAACACGCCAGAATCAAGACTCATAGGTGTTAATTCAGGAGCGAGTGCAATAAATAATGGTGACATAGCACTAAGAAACATTGGATTTGCAACAGTATCAGATGCTGACTCTACCGGTATTAACAATGGTTCCATTACATTGGAACAATATTTTTATGGGCAAGTACAAACTGCTGGTGCTGGATTCTTTGCGACACAAGATGGTAATGCAACAAATAATGGGACAATTACCGCAAAAATAATGCAGCAACAGAGTGTGATGAATATCTATTCTGACCTTGGAAGTACAACCCCAGCTGCGTTCTATAATAGAGCATCTGGCACTACAGGGATGGAGTCGTTCATCAATGGCTCAGTGGTCAATACTGTAGACGGAATTATTGATTTGTATGGACGCGGCACGATCGGTATGCTGGCCATTGATAATTCCACTGCAGATAATGCGGGGAAAATCAGTCTGGATTCGTTGTGGGTTGATGTAAACGACACAACTACGTTGAATAATAACATTGGCTCCGCTGACGCCAGAGATTTTGGCGTAGGTATGGCTGTGGGTACCGATACAGGTAGTAGCCCAAAAGAAAACGCAGTTGCAACCAACCAGCAAGGCGGGGTCATCACTGTCTATAACGCCGGTGCAGGGATGGCTGCTTATGGTGCGAGCAATATCGTCATAAACCAGGGGACGATTAATCTTGAGAAAAATAGTCATTATGATGCAAACTTGGCAGCAAACACCCTGGTAGGGATGGCTGTTTATAACTATGGTACTGCTATCAACGACCAGACAGGTATTATTAATATTAATGTTGATACCGGTCAGGCGTTTTATAACGATGGCACAGGTACAATCCTTAATTATGGTGCTATTAATCTGTTTGGTGTTCCTATGGATGAAGCTGATCCACATATGGGGGCTACAACAGAAAACAAAGATCTATTAAGAGAGCTGAGCAAGAGTGGTGAATCAGTTACCAAGACATCCACTAAGGATGGATTTATCATTACTGCGCCATTAGTTAATAATGGTAATGAAACGTTGAATGGTGATTTAAAAGCATCAAACTGGTTGTACAATGAAGAAAATGCCAGTCTGACGGTTAATGGTAAGTTGGATATCATAAAAGGATTGGAAAATAAAGGAGTGCTGGAGTCCGACACCATCAATGCTAGTACCAGTATTTATAACCGTGCTTCGGGAAGTATCACAACCGATCTGTTAACGTTGAATGGTGGAATAAACTTCTATAATGAAGGTATTTTCAGCGGTGTTATTAATGGAACTAGTTATAAACAAAATATTGTTAACACTGGTGATATGACAGTAACTGCTGATGGTAGCTCTTTAATAAACGGTAGTTTCTTGCTTTATAATGAAGCAGATTCGACGCTCACAAATAGCGGCAATGCTATTGCGGGAGGGGAAAATGCTATCGTTAATGTGACTCGTACTGGTGATTCACTTGCCCAGGTTAACCGCGGTACTATTACCGCGACTAATGGTTACAGCGCGATTAAAACCGCTAATACCGGTTCAAATAGTAATGGTAAGTGGATCTGGAATACGGAAACTGGCGTTATTAATGGTATTAATCCAACTGCGCCATTGATTGATTTAGGCCGTGGATATAATTTCGCAAATGCCGGAACAATCAATATTCAGGGTGATGGTGCAGTTGCCATTAGTGGAGGAGCTACCAGTTACACAATCCAGTTGGTGAACAGTGGCACGATTAACGTGGGTACTGAACAGTGGCACGATTAACGTGGGTACTGAACAGGGCAAAGCTGATGGAAGCAACGGTGAAGGCCTGATTGGCATTAAAGGTAATGGTTCTGCAACGACGATTAATAACACTAAAGACGGCGTTATTAATCTTTACGCAGATAATTCATGGGCGTTTGGTGGTTCCACTAAAGCGATCGTCAATAACGGTATTATCAACCTGCTGTGTAATATTGGTTGCGATATTTATGCACCAAATACAACAGGGACGAGAAATGATCATGATGGTACTACTGATATCACCGTACCGAATGCTTCTGCGACACCAGGACAAGGCAATGTACCTGCTGCGCCTGTTGAGTCAGTTACCCAGCAAAAACTCACCAATTACACCATTGGTACCAACAGTGACGGAAGTTCCGGCACGTTGAGAGCCAATAATCTGGCCATAAGTGACAACGTCACGGTCAATACCGGCTTCAGTGCCGGTACTGCTGATACCAGCGTAGTGATTGATGATGTTTTCAAAGGTGAAAATATCAGCGGCGTGGAGAATATTACTTCCTCCTCAGTTGTCTGGAACGCTAAAGGCAGCACCGATGTCAATGGCAACGTTGACGTCACCATGAGTAAAAACGCCTACACCGAGGTGGCAACTGATGCTTCGGTGAATGACGTCGCGAAAGCGCTGGATGCGAGTTATACCAACAACGAGCTGTACACCAGCCTTAACGTTGGTACTACGGCAGAATTGAATAGCGCACTTAAGCAAATCAGCGGCAGCCAGGCCACGACAGTGTTCCGTGAAGCGCGCGTGTTAAGTAATCGCTTCAGTATGCTGGCGGATGCGGCACCGAAGGTGGGTAACGGTCTGGCGTTCAATGTAGTCGCAAAAGGCGATCCGCGTGCCGAGTTGGGCAACAACACCGAGTACGACATGCTGGCATTGCGTAAAACCATTGACCTGAGTGAAAGCCAGACGATGAGTCTGGAGTACGGGATCGCTCGTCTCGATGGCGATGGTGCACAGAAAGCGGGTGATAACGGGGTGACTGGCGGCTACAGCCAGTTCTTTGGCCTGAAACATCAGATGTCCTTCGAGAATGGCATGAGCTGGAATAACGCATTGCGTTATGACGTGCATAACCTCGACAGCAGTCGTTCAATTGCATTTAGCAACACGAGCAAAACGGCAGATACCGATGTGAAACAGCAGTACCTTGAGTTCCGTAGCGAAGGAGCGAAGACCTTCGAGCCGAGCGAGGGGCTGAAGCTCACACCATATGCGGGTGTAAAACTGCGTCACACACTGGAAGGTGGCTATCAGGAGCGAAATGCCGGAGACTTTAACCTGAGTATGAACAGCGGCAGCGAAACGGCATTAGACAGTATCGTCGGGTTGAAACTGGACTACGCAGGCAAAGACGGCTGGAGCGCGAACGCGACACTGGAAGGTGGGCCAAACCTGAGTTATGCGAAGAGCCAGCGTACTGCAAGCCTTGCCGGCGCAGGCAGTCAGCACTTTAATGTTGATGACGGTCAGAAAGGCGGCGGTATTAATAATCTTGCAAGCGTTGGCGTGAAGTACAGCAGTAAAGAAAGTTCGCTGAATCTAGATGCTTACCACTGGAAAGAGGATAGCATCAGCGATAAAGGCGTAATGCTGAACTTTAAGAAAACGTTCTAATGATTAGGTCGTGAAGAAAACCGCAACGCTGATTCAGGTTGCGGTTTTTTATTGCCAGATGCGACGCCTGGCATGTCTTATCCAGCCAACGGTTTGCTGCTTTTCCCTGCGCCGGTATGTGCAGTACATCCGGCAATCTTGTTTACGTCTTCGCATTTTTTTTCGTTTTTCATTTCTATACTGATTTTTCGTATTCCGTTTTATTACAGGGCAGGGTGTTATGAGCAGCAACACATTTACTCTCGGTACAAAATCCGTTAATCGTCTTGGTTACGGTGCAATGCAACTGGCTGGGCCTGGCGTTTTCGGCCCTCCGAAAGATCGCCACGTTGCTATAACCGTGCTGCGTGAGGCACTGGCATTGGGCGTCAATCACATTGACACCAGTGATTTTTATGGTCCGCATGTCACCAATCAGATTATCCGTGAAGCGCTTTATCCTTACTCTGACGACCTGACAATTGTCACTAAAATTGGCGCGCGGCGTGGTGAGGATGCTTCCTGGTTGCCCGCTTTTTCTCCGGCAGAGCTGCAAAAAGCGGTGCACGATAATCTACGTAATCTCGGCCTGGACTTACTGGATGTGGTTAACCTGCGCGTTATGTTTGGCGATGGTCATGGCCCAGCGGAAGGATCGATTGAAGCCAGCCTGACCGTGCTGGCGGAGATGCAACAACAAGGGCTGGTAAAACATATTGGTCTGAGTAACGTCACACCGACGCAGGTTGCAGAGGCGCGTAAGATTGCCGAAATCGTCTGTGTACAGAACGAATACAACATCGCGCACCGTGCTGATGACGCAATGATTGATGCTTTGGCCCGCGATGGCATTGCATACGTACCGTTCTTTCCGCTCGGTGGTTTCACGCCGCTGCAATCCTCCACGCTTTCGGAAGTGGCAGCAAACCTTAATGCGACACCGATGCAGGTGGCGCTGGCATGGCTGTTACAGCGTTCACCGAATATTTTGCTTATCCCTGGGACGTCTTCCGTCGCGCATTTACGGGAGAATATGGCTGCTGAAAAATTGCATCTTTCTGAGGAAGTGTTGTCTACGTTGGATAGTATTTCGCGAGAATAACGAGTCAGACGCTCGCAGATTGTGCTGAAGGAAGAGCACAAAGCGATGCTGAGATTGTGGGAAAATAGGTTAGCGGATTGAGATGTGGACTGAACTACAGTCCACATCAAGATCGTATCCGGTTATGCAGCAACAATGCTGTCAATGGCTGCTTTCGCGTCAGACTGTGCTTTTGCTGCCATTTCCGGACCGTAGGCAATCCCTTCGGCGAAAACAAATTTCACATCAGTAATGCCGATAAAGCCCAGGAACGTGGACAGATACGGCGTCACCAGGTCAGTTGGTCCATCTTTATGGATACCGCCGCGGCTGGTAATAACAACGGCATTTTTACCCGTTACCAGACCTTCCGGACCGTTCTCGGTATAGCGGAAAGTAACGCCTGCACGTGCAACCAGGTCAAAATAGTTTTTCAACTGAGTCGAGATGTTGAAGTTGTACATCGGTGCCGCAATAACGATAACGTCGTGGGCTTTCAGCTCGGCAATTAGCTCATCGGAAAGCGCTAAAGCCTCCTGCTGACGCGGAGTCAGCGGCGCATCGCTCGGACGCAGAGCGCCAACCAGTTCACCATCCAGGACCGGAATCGGATTTGCAGCCAGGTCACGAACAGTGATTTCATCAGCGGAATGCTTTTCACGCCACTGTTCAACAAAATAATCGGACAACTGATTAGACTGAGAGTACCCTGCCAGGATGCTGGATTTAAGAACTAATACCTTGCTCATGGTGTTTCCTTATAGATGTTTGAATGGGCGATGCCCCGTTGCTTGTTGACACTTTATTCACAATCCTGCCACAGAGATAGCGCAATATATCGAAGTCTATGTTCGAATTTATTGAACAACACATAAAAAGCTGCGATGTGGTACTCTATATCTATCATTTAAAAGAAAATTAATCAGGCACGACGCTGCCCTCTAACGTTATGACAGAACAACAAAAATTGACCTTTAACGCCTTACAGCAACGGCTGGATTCGCTGATGCTGCGTGACAGACTGCGTTTTTCTCGCCGTCTGCACGGCGTGAAGAAGGTTAAAAATCCTGATGCACAACAGGCCATTTTCCAGGAGATGGCGAAAGAGATTGACCATGCGGCAGGGAAAGTCCTGCTGCGTGAAGCGGCACGACCGGAAATTACTTATCCGGACAATTTACCGGTTAGTCAGAAAAAACAGGACATTCTCGAAGCAATTCGTGATCACCAGGTGGTGATCGTCGCCGGGGAAACGGGTTCTGGTAAAACGACTCAGCTACCGAAAATCTGTATGGAGCTGGGGCGCGGGATTAAAGGGCTGATCGGCCATACCCAGCCGCGTCGCCTGGCGGCAAGAACGGTGGCGAACCGTATTGCGGAAGAGCTGAAAACGGAGCCGGGCGGTTGCATCGGTTACAAAGTGCGTTTCAGCGATCACGTAAGTGATAACACGATGGTCAAGCTGATGACCGACGGTATCTTGCTGGCGGAAATCCAGCAAGATCGCCTGTTGATGCAGTACGACACCATCATCATCGACGAAGCGCACGAACGTAGCCTGAACATTGATTTTCTGCTCGGCTATTTGAAAGAGTTGCTGCCGCGGCGTCCTGACCTAAAAATCATTATCACTTCCGCGACTATCGACCCGGAACGCTTTTCGCGCCACTTTAATAATGCGCCGATTATTGAAGTCTCCGGTCGGACCTATCCGGTGGAAGTGCGCTATCGCCCGATTGTTGAAGAAGCCGATGACACCGAGCGCGACCAGTTGCAGGCTATTTTCGATGCCGTAGATGAACTGAGCCAGGAAAGCCCTGGCGACATTCTGATCTTTATGAGCGGCGAGCGAGAAATTCGCGATACCGCCGATGCGCTGAACAAGCTGAACTTACGCCATACCGAAATCTTGCCGCTTTATGCGCGGCTTTCGAACAGCGAACAGAACCGCGTCTTCCAGTCGCACAGCGGACGGCGCATTGTGCTGGCGACCAACGTTGCAGAAACCTCGCTGACCGTACCGGGTATAAAGTACGTTATCGACCCAGGTACGGCGCGTATCAGCCGTTACAGCTATCGCACTAAAGTGCAGCGTTTGCCGATTGAGCCAATTTCGCAGGCTTCAGCTAATCAGCGTAAAGGCCGCTGCGGACGTGTGTCAGAAGGGATCTGTATTCGTCTCTATTCGGAAGACGATTTCCTCTCGCGCCCGGAGTTTACCGATCCGGAGATTCTGCGTACTAACCTGGCATCGGTTATTTTGCAGATGACCGCGCTGGGGCTGGGCGATATCGCCGCGTTCCCGTTTGTTGAAGCGCCAGATAAACGCAATATTCAGGATGGTGTGCGTCTGCTCGAAGAGCTGGGCGCGATCACCACTGATGAACAGGCCAGCGCCTATAAACTAACGCCGCTCGGTCGCCAGCTCTCGCAGCTGCCGGTCGACCCACGTCTGGCGCGTATGGTGCTGGAAGCGCAGAAACATGGCTGCGTGCGTGAGGCGATGATTATCACGTCTGCGCTCTCCATTCAGGATCCGCGCGAACGACCAATGGATAAACAGCAGGCATCGGACGAAAAACATCGTCGCTTCCACGACAAAGAATCCGATTTCCTCGCGTTTGTAAATCTGTGGAATTATCTTGGCGAGCAGCAAAAGGCGCTTTCTTCAAACGCCTTCCGTCGTCTGTGTCGTACCGATTATCTCAACTATCTGCGCGTGCGCGAATGGCAGGATATCTATACCCAGTTGCGCCAGGTAGTTAAAGAACTCGGCATTCCGGTGAACAGCGAACCGGCGGAGTATCGCGAAATTCACATCGCCTTACTGACCGGTTTGCTTTCCCATATCGGCATGAAAGATGCCGATAAACAAGAATATACCGGCGCACGTAACGCGCGTTTTTCCATTTTCCCCGGTTCCGGTTTATTCAAAAAGCCGCCGAAATGGGTGATGGTGGCGGAACTGGTAGAAACCAGCCGCCTGTGGGGGCGCATTGCGGCACGCATCGATCCGGAATGGGTGGAACCCGTCGCTCAGCATTTGATTAAACGCACCTACAGTGAACCGCACTGGGAACGGGCGCAGGGCGCGGTGATGGCAACGGAAAAAGTCACCGTTTATGGTTTGCCGATTGTTGCCGCGCGTAAGGTCAACTACAGCCAGATCGATCCGGCGTTATGTCGTGAACTCTTTATTCGCCACGCGCTGGTGGAAGGTGACTGGCAGACGCGTCACGCATTCTTCCGCGAAAACCTGAAACTGCGGGCTGAAGTGGAAGAACTGGAACACAAATCACGTCGCCGCGATATTCTGGTCGATGACGAAACGTTGTTTGAGTTCTACGACCAGCGCATCAGCCATGATGTGATCTCTGCACGCCACTTCGACAGCTGGTGGAAAAAAGTCAGCCGCGAAACGCCTGATTTGCTCAACTTTGAAAAGAGCATGTTGATCAAAGAAGGGGCAGAAAAAATCAGCAAGCTGGATTACCCGAACTTCTGGCATCAGGGCAATCTCAAACTGCGTTTGAGCTATCAGTTTGAGCCCGGCGCAGATGCTGACGGTGTGACCGTACATATTCCGCTGCCGTTACTTAACCAGGTTGAGGAGAGTGGGTTTGAGTGGCAGATCCCCGGTCTGCGCCGCGAACTGGTGATTGCTCTGATTAAATCGTTGCCGAAACCGGTACGCCGTAATTTTGTGCCCGCGCCAAACTATGCCGAAGCGTTTTTAGGCCGCGTCACACCGCTGGAGTTACCGTTGCTCGACAGCCTTGAGCGCGAACTGCGACGGATGACTGGCGTCACCGTTGACCGCGAAGACTGGCACTGGGATCAGGTACCCGATCACCTGAAAATCACCTTCCGCGTGGTGGATGACAAAAACAAGAAGCTAAAAGAAGGGCGCTCATTACAAGATCTGAAAGATGCCCTGAAAGGCAAAGTGCAGGAAACGCTGTCTGCGGTGGCGGATGACGGTATTGAGCAGAGCGGTCTGCATATCTGGAGTTTTGGTCAATTGCCGGAAAGCTATGAGCAGAAGCGTGGCAACTACAAAGTGAAGGCGTGGCCGGCGCTGGTGGATGAGCGCGACAGTGTGGCGATCAAACTGTTTGATAACCCGCTGGAGCAAAAGCAGGCAATGTGGAACGGTCTTCGCCGTCTACTGCTGCTGAATATTCCATCGCCGATCAAGTATTTGCATGAGAAGTTACCAAACAAAGCTAAGCTGGGGCTGTACTTTAACCCGTATGGTAAAGTGCTGGAGCTGATTGACGACTGTATCTCCTGCGGTGTGGATCAACTGATCGACGCCAATGGTGGACCGGTCTGGACGGAAGAAGGCTTTGCTGCACTGCATGAAAAAGTCCGCGCTGAACTGAACGACACGGTGGTGGATATTGCGAAGCAGGTCGAGCAAATCCTCACTGCAGTGTTCAATATCAACAAACGCCTGAAAGGTCGGGTGGATATGACGATGGCGCTGGGACTGTCGGATATCAAAGCACAGATGGGCGGGCTGGTTTATCGCGGTTTTGTTACTGGTAACGGCTTCAAACGGCTGGGCGACACGCTGCGATATTTGCGGGCGATTGAAAAACGACTGGAAAAACTGGCGATTGATCCACATCGCGACCGTGTGCAGATGCTGAAAGTCGAAAACGTCCAGCAGGCGTGGCAGCAATGGATCAACAAACTGCCGCCTGCACGTCGTGAGGATGAAGACGTGAAAGAGATCCGCTGGATGATAGAAGAGCTGCGCGTTAGTTACTTCGCTCAACAGTTGGGGACACCTTATCCGATTTCAGATAAGCGTATTTTGCAGGCGATGGAGCAGATTAGCGGTTAACCCTGCTATTTGCCTGATAAATCTAAAACCCGGTAAGCATTTAGCGCCGGGTTTTTTATTAATTCTAAAAACGGTAAAGGCAAAAATTGGGGAATTCAGAAAAATACAATTCTCTGCTGCAAGATGAATAATGTTTATCTACAGCTTTTCCGTAAAAGATATGTCAGGCTTGCGGAGAGGTGGTTAAGGAAATACGGCTTCCTCCTTTCAGAGTGCTCCGCTTCTCATTATTATCTCACGCAGTATTCTTAAGGGAACGATAAGGAGGGACCATGAATATTAACCCGTTTCCGACGCTTTCAGCGTCAACCATTGATGCTATAAACGTTATCGGTCGATGGCTGGCGCAGGATGATTTCTCCGGTGAAGCTCCGTATCAGGCCGATTGCGTGATACTTGCAGGCAATGCTGTCATTCCCACTATCGATGCCGCTTGTAAGATTGCAAGAGATCAGCAAATTCCTTTACTGATTAGTGGTGGTATAGGTCACTCGACAACTTTTTTGTATAGCGCCATCGCACAGCATCCGCACTACAACACTATCAGCACCACTGGCAGGGCAGAAGCTACCATCCTGGCGGATATCGCTCATCAGTTCTGGCACATTCCGCAGGAAAAAATCTGGATTGAAGACCAGTCAACTAACTGTGGAGAAAATGCCCGTTTCAGTATCGCATTATTGAATCAGTTAGCAGAGCGAGTCCATACCACGATTGTCGTCCAGGATCCCACTATGCAACGCCGAACCATGGCGACGTTCCGTCGTATTACCGGAGATAATCCTGATGCGCCTCGCTGGCTAAGTTATCCGGGATTCGTACCACAGTTGGGAAATGATGCAGGCAGCGTGACGTTTGCTAATCCGCTGACAGGATTATGGCCAGTTGAGCGATATTTGTCTCTACTTACTGGCGAGCTGCCACGCTTGCGCGATGACAGCGATGGCTATGGACCGCGCGGACGCGATTTTATCGTTCACGTCGATTTTCCGTCAGAAGTTATGCAGGCATGGCAGCTATTACAGTATGACGCTGTGCTTATTGAGGCAATGGAGAGTCGCTCACTGCGCTAATAATTGCCCGTTTGTGAACAAATGATTGCAAACGGGTAATAATCTGATCTTTTTCTTCCTCTCTTTATTCCCGTCGTATCTCTTTTTATGAAGCCTTTCACAAAATTGCACATCCACGATGCCTTCTCTACTGTGATTGATGTTAATTAACGCGTGAGTTACAAAATATAAACATATCAATCGCAGGAGTAGCCCATGTCTGTACCCGTTCAACATCCTATGTATATCGATGGACAGTTTATCACCTGGCGCGGCGACGCATGGATTGATGTGGTTAACCCCGCAACAGAGGCAGTGATTTCCCGCATTCCTGATGGCCAGGCTGAAGATGCTCGCAAAGCAATCGATGCGGCAGAGCGAGCGCAGCCAGAATGGGAAGCATTACCCGCGATTGAACGAGCGAACTGGTTACGGAAAATCTCTGCGGGGATCCGCGAACGGGCCAGTGAAATTAGCTCATTGATCGTCGAGGAAGGTGGCAAAATTCAACAGCTGGCCGAAGTCGAAGTCGCTTTTACTGCTGACTATATCGATTACATGGCAGAATGGGCTCGTCGCTACGAGGGCGAGATTATTCAAAGTGATCGTCCTGGGGAAAACATCCTGCTGTTTAAACGTGCGTTGGGCGTAACGACCGGTATCCTACCGTGGAACTTCCCGTTTTTCCTGATCGCTCGCAAAATGGCGCCAGCTCTTCTCACAGGCAATACCATCGTCATCAAACCGAGCGAATTTACGCCAAACAATGCGATCGCATTTGCTAAAATCGTCGACGAAATTGGCCTACCACGCGGCGTGTTTAACCTTGTGTTAGGACGCGGTGAAACGGTAGGTCAGGAGTTGGCGGGTAATCCAAAAGTAGCTATGGTCAGCATGACAGGCAGCGTCGCTGCCGGAGAAAAAATCATGGCGACCGCGGCGAAAAATATCACCAAAGTGTGTCTGGAGCTGGGGGGCAAAGCCCCTGCTATCGTGATGGATGACGCCGATCTTGAATTGGCCGTCAAAGCCATTGTTGATTCACGCGTGATAAATACCGGGCAGGTGTGTAACTGTGCGGAACGTGTCTATGTGCAGAAAGGTGTTTACGATCGCTTTGTTAATCGACTGGGCGAGGCAATGCAGGCGGTTCAATTTGGTAACCCCGCCGAACGTAACGACATTGCGATGGGGCCGCTGATTAACGCTGCAGCTCTGGAAAGGGTGGAACAAAAGGTAGCGCGGGCAGTAGAAGAGGGCGCGAGAATCGCGTTGGGTGGTAAGGCTGTAGAAGGGAAAGGTTATTATTATCCGCCAACGTTGCTTTTGGATGTCCGCCAGGAAATGTCCATTATGCACGAAGAAACCTTTGGGCCAGTGCTGCCGGTAGTCGCTTTTGACACGCTGGAACAGGCTATCTCCATGGCCAACGACAGCGATTATGGCCTGACGTCATCGATATATACCGAGAATCTTAACGTGGCGATGAAAGCCATCAAAGGACTCAAGTTTGGCGAAACCTACATCAACCGAGAAAACTTCGAAGCTATGCAAGGTTTCCATGCTGGATGGCGTAAGTCGGGTATTGGCGGCGCAGATGGCAAACATGGTTTGCATGAGTATCTACAGACTCAGGTGGTCTATTTGCAGTCGTAAGATATGAAAGAGGCGGAGGTTTTTCCTCCGCCAGTGCTGGTCAGAGTTTGGCGAATTTTTCCAGAGTACGAATGAGTTGAGTGACAAAACCATACTCGTTATCGTACCAGGCGACGGTCTTCACCAGTTGTAAATCGCCCACTGCGGTGATTTCCGTTTGGGTCGCATCAAACACCGAACCAAAATGGCTGCCAATGATATCGGAAGAGACAATCTCTTCGTCGGTATAACCAAATGACTCGTTATTGGTCGTTGCTTTTTTAAGTGCGTTATTCACCTCTTCAGCAGTCACTTTTTTCCCAAGGATAGACACCAGCTCGGTCACTGAACCTGTTTTCACTGGCACGCGTTGCGCATGGCCTTTAAGTTTGCCGCTAAGTTCCGGGATCACCAGACCAATGGCTTTTGCCGCACCGGTAGTGTGGGGGATGATATTTTCCGCCGCTGCCCGCGATGCACGTAAATCTTTACCACGCGGACCATCCACCAGAGACTGGGTGCCGGTATAGGCATGGATCGTTGTCATTGTGCCAACTTCTATCCCAAAACTGTCATGCAATGCTTTGGCCATCGGCGCAAGACAGTTGGTTGTGCATGACGCCACAGAAATAATGGTGTCGTTGCCATCCAGAGTGCCATCATTGACGTTATAAACGATGGTTTTCATTTCTCCTGCCGGTGCGGAAATCAACACCTTTTTCGCTCCAGCGTCCAGATGCGCCTGGGATTTTTCTGCGGAAGTATAAAAACCGGTACATTCAATGACAATTTCAGCACCTTTTACTTTCCAGGGGATATTTTTCGCGTCTTTTTCGGCGTAAACCGCAATACTTTTTCCATCAACAATAAGTGAATCCTCTGTGAAATCGACGCTCCAGGGGAAAGGACCGTAGTTTGAATCGTGCTTTAGTAGGTAGGCGAGAATTTTCGGAGACGTAAGATCATTAATGGCGACAACGTCAATGTTACTTTTAATCTCAAGTAGCCGACGTAATACCAGTCGGCCGATACGACCAAAACCGTTAATGCCAACTTTGCTCATGGTTTTCTCCAGTCAAGAACTTGTGGGTAAAAATTAGTCCTTTCCAGGCTTAGACCAGGATGACAGGATGGGCAATCTACCTTTTTGCCATGAAACGTAACGTACTGAAAACGGGTGAACAATATTTAATGAAATTTTAAGAAAAGCTCGTTATGTTAACGGCAAATTGTGTTAAAGCAGGAAATGTTATGGGAATTAGATATTCAAGGTTACAAATTGGCATTCACTGGCTGGTCTTTTTGCTGGTTATTGCAGCCTATTGTGCGATGGAGTTTCGTGGATTTTTCCCGCGTAGCGATCGTCCGGTGATCAACATGATCCACGTTTCATGTGGCATCTCAATTCTCGTGCTGATGGTGGTTCGTCTGTTACTCAGATTGAAATACCCAACGCCGCCCATTGTACCGAAACCCAGGCCCATGATGACGGGACTCGCTCATTTGGGACATTTGGTGATCTATCTCCTGTTTATTGTATTGCCAGTGATTGGTTTGGTGATGATGTATAACCGGGGTAATCCGTGGTTTGCGTTTGGTCTGACAATGCCTTACGCGTCAGAGGCCAATTTTGACCTGGTGGATAGATTAAAGTGGTGGCATGAAACGTTGGCCAATCTGGGATATTACGTTATCGGGCTTCATGCGGCTGCTGCTCTGGCACACCACTATTTATGGAAAGACAACACGCTTTTGCGCATGATGCCGCGTAAGCGCTCCTGAAGGTATTAGAAGAAAGCGCCTGTACTAAACCAGACCCGTGGTACAGGCGAAGAATACGGGCCTACATCGGAAGCGCCTATTATATTTATTTGTATGACAAATAAAACCATAATCCGAGTTTATATGTTCAACGGGTTGATATTTAATCAATATATATACTGTTAAGATTGAAATTCAATTTCTCCAATCTTTGATCTCCCTAAGTGAAATAAAGACCGCACAGCGTATAACTTTTATACCGAACATAAGATTCGGCAAGCCATGGAGGTTGTATGAAAAAGTTGCTCTTTATTTTACTGATGGGATTACTGATGTCTTTTTATGTTGATGCCGGGCGCAAACCCTGTTCTGGTGCGAAAGGGGGGATCTCTCACTGTACAGCTGGCGGCAAATTTGTCTGTAATGATGGTTCTATCAGCGCATCGAAAAAAACATGCACTAACTAAAAGGGGCGCCATGAGAAAATGAACTCGCCAACCAGATGCGCGGGGAATGCTCCCCGCGCAGGCCCTTACCTGGACTGGCAGGCCATGAGAGCCGCCACCTCCTTATCACCGTCCCGGAATCGCAGTTCGTAGAGCGTTTGTCGGGTCAGGAGTGTGAATGCCAGAATCGTGATACAGATAATGAGCAGACACACCACCAGGGGGTTGCGCTTCATAGCCTTTCTCCTTGCCGGATGGCAGGTAAGAGGCTAACATCTGAATTGCTAGGTTCATTCGTTGGCCTCGGTTGATAGAAATATCGGTCGGGGCCTTCGTCTTTCTGATTCCCGGTAAGCCTGAAAACAGAAAGTCTCAGGCGCCCGCAAACATCCTATGTAATTACCCTTACCAGCGAAATAATCACTTCACGAAATTGCGTGGCATTTTCCAGAATTTTTCGTAATACGCCTTACAAGGTATAACTACTCGTAAGTCTCCTCATTCCGATGGTAATAATCTCTCATCACAAAAATTGTTGTAAAAATGTGATATAAACAGGTTTTTGCCAGTAAGCAATTACCATCGATTGCCGATGACTCTCTATCGGGAGTAACCAGGAAGAGAGACAACGGTCATGAATACAACATCCTCACACCGCTTAGGCTTTTTACATCACATCAGGCTGGTTCCATTATTTGCCTGCATTCTTGGCGGCATCCTGTTTCTGTTTGCCTTGAGTTCATCCCTGTCGGGGTATTTTCTCTGGCAGGCAGACCGCGATCAGCGCGACGTCAGCGACGAGATCCAGATACGCACGGGTTTAGCAAACAGCTCTGATTTATTGCGTTCAGCCCGGATCAATATGATTCAGGCCGGGGCAGCAAGTCGTATCGCTGAAATGGAAGAGATGAAACGAAATATTGCGCAAGCGGAATTGCAAATAAAGCAATCGCAACAAGGCTATAACGTTTACCGTACTCGCCTGGTGAAAACTCCCGCTGACGATGCGCTGGACGGAGAATTAAATCAGCGTTTCCTGGCTTATATTTCCGGCCTGCAACCCATGTTGAAATATGCCAAAAATGGCATGTTTGAAGCCATTATCAATCATGAAAGTGAGCAGATCAGAACGCTTGATAATGCCTATAACCAGCAGTTAAGCAAAGCCATTGAGATACGTAGCGCCAGAGCTAACCAGCTAGCGGAACAGGCGCATCAGCGTACTCGTCTGGGAGGGATGTTTATGATTGGCGCATTTATACTTGCGCTGGTAATGACGCTGATAACCTTTATGGTGTTACGCCGGATTGTCATTCGTCCACTGCAACATGCTGCCCAACGGATTGAAAAAATTGCCAGTGGCGATCTGACTCTGGTTGACGAACCCACTGGCCGCAGTGAAATTGGCCGCTTAAGTCGCCATCTACAGCAAATGCAGCATTCGCTGGCGCTGACGGTGGGAACGGTGCGTCAGGGGGCTGAAGAGATCTATCGTGGCACCAGTGAGATTTCTGCCGGTAATGCTGACCTTTCCTCACGCACCGAAGAACAAGCGGCGGCAATTGAACAAACCGCCGCCAGCATGGAGCAACTCACCGCAACAGTGAAACAAAATTCTGATAACGCATATCATGCCAGCAAACTGGCGCAAGAGGCCTCAAGTAAAGCCGGTGATGGCGGACAAACAGTTGCCGGTGTAGTGCGGACAATGGGTAATATCTCCAGTAGCTCGAAGAAAATTTCTGAAATCACGGCTGTTATCAACAGTATTGCCTTCCAGACCAATATCCTGGCGCTCAATGCCGCCGTTGAGGCCGCACGAGCCGGTGAGCAAGGGCGGGGATTTGCCGTTGTCGCCAGCGAAGTGCGTACACTTGCAAGCCGCAGCGCCCAGGCGGCGAAAGAGATTGAAGGCTTGATCAGTGAGTCCGTCAGGTTGATTGGCCAGGGGGCCGATGAGGTGGCAACAGCAGGGAAAACCATGAGCGCTATTGTTGATGCCGTGGCGAGCGTCACACATATCATGCAAGAAATAGCTGCCGCCTCAGATGAACAAAGCAGAGGTATCACACAAGTTAGCCAGGCGATTTCTGAAATGGATAAAGTGACGCAACAGAACGCTTCTCTGGTGGAAGAGGCTTCAGCTGCGGCGGTATCTCTTGAAGAACAGGCGGCGCGGTTAACTGAAGCCGTGGATGTGTTCCGTCTGAAGAAACAACCAGTTCAGGCGGCTCAACAAGGAACAGGGAGTTCAGTGAGTTTGGCAACGGTGTGATAAAAAAGGGATCGTAAGATCCCTTACATTTCAGAACGGCATTGATTTTCGAATGGCGTTAATCATCAACTGACAACCGGAAGAGAGTGTTGCATCTACGCGGGTCAGTATTCCAATAGGTTCGCCTGCTCCATGCCCCGGAACAGGCAGGGCCACCAGCGTGGCATGACGCAGGTCGTCTTTTACCGCGCCAGAAGGAACAAACCACACGTAGTCGTATTCAACCGTAAGCTGACGTGAAAGCGATGCAGACAACGTTTCAATGCAACCTGAAGGAATTTTACATCCCTGGCTTTTTACTAATGCCTCAGAATGCTGCCGTGGCGCGGTGCCTTCTGGTGATACGACAACAGGCCATTCCAGTACCCGACTTAACGTTACGTTCTCCTGAAGCAGGGGGTGATTAGGCCTAACAACTAACTTAAGTGATTCGAGAAACAGCAGCTCGTAATTAAGTCCGGTCATCAGTTCAGGATCTGACATCCGACCAACACCAATATCGATTTCCCCTGTTTTTAATCCCGCCAGGATCATCGTGTTACTCATGGTGGCAACTTGCAGTGTGGTTTCTTTTTGTTGCTGATGAAACTGACCTATAACCGAAGGTAATATCCCTAGTGCCGCGGTAGGTAGCGCGCCCACTCTGACGACATCATTGTTAAGGCCTTCTTTACGATTAAGTGACTGTCCAGCGGTGTTAATGGCGTCAAGAACTCTGACTGCGTGAGTTAAAAATTGCTCGCCAGGTAAGGTGAGCTGCGCGCCTTGACGTCCTCGGTCGAACAGGCGAGCACCCGTCAATTGCTCCAGCTCATTCAATGTCTTAGAGAGTGCCGGTTGACTCAGATTAAGGGTTTCAGCCGCGCGCCCCAAAGTTCCTTGTTGTGCGACAGCTACGAATGTATGAAGGTGGCGCAAACGGATGCGCTGACTAAACAGACTATTTTTTTCCATAAGCGATGTTAAAAACGAAGCGGTGCCGCTGACAAGTGATGTTGTTTGATTATGATAACTTGATTGCAAAATATTATTAACATTTAAAGTAATTATGTTACATCGAAATCGATAATATTGATGATTTCGAGGCGAGATCACAGTTTGTAAATTCTTCCCACCAGAGTGAATGCGGTTACCTACACTCGAGATAATTGACCACTGGGGGTAGGCATTATGGCGAACAGCATCACAGCGGATGAGATTCGGGAACAGTTTTCGCAGGCAATGTCAGCCATGTATCAACAAGAAGTTCCACAGTACGGTACGTTGCTGGAACTGGTCGCTGACGTGAATCTGGCTGTGCTGGAAAATAATCCCCAACTGCATGAAAAAATGGTTAATGCGGATGAACTGGCGAGGCTTAACGTTGAACGTCATGGGGCGATACGTGTAGGAACCGCGCAGGAACTTGCCACATTAAGGCTGATATTCGCCATTATGGGAATGTATCCGGTGAGTTATTACGATCTCTCGCAGGCTGGCGTGCCGGTACATTCTACGGCATTTCGGCCCATCGATGATGCCTCGCTTGCGCGTAATCCTTTCCGAGTTTTTACCTCATTGCTCCGCCTTGAGCTTATCGAAAACAAAACATTGCGCCAAAAGGCGGCGGAGATTTTACGCCAGCGCGATATCTTTACCCCACGTTGTCGGCAACTGTTAGATGAATATGATCGGGAGGGCGGTTTTAGCGAAGCGCAAGCGCGGGAGTTTGTGCGAGAAGCCCTGGAGACGTTTCGTTGGCATCAGTCAGCAACGGTAGATGAAGAAACCTATCACGCGTTGCATAACGAGCATCGACTGATCGCTGATGTAGTCTGTTTTCCAGGCTGTCATATCAATCACCTGACGCCACGCACGCTGGACATTGATCGGGTGCAGTCGATGATGCCCGAACGCGGTATCGAACCAAAAATTCTCATCGAAGGGCCGCCGCGCCGCGAGGTGCCGATTTTATTGCGTCAAACCAGCTTTAAGGCACTGGAAGAAACGGTTCTGTTTGTGGGGCAACAGCAGGGGAGGCATACCGCGCGATTTGGTGAGATAGAGCAGCGCGGAGTGGCGTTAACGCCGAAAGGGCGGCGACTGTATGATGAACTTCTGCGTAATGCCGGAACTGGACAGGATAATCTCACTCATCAACTGCATTTGCAGGAAACCTTTCGCGCTTTCCCGGACAGCGAATTTTTGATGCGCCAGCAAGGGCTGGCATGGTTCCGTTATCGACTGACACCATCGGGTGAAGCGCATCGTCAGGCGATACATCCTGGGGACGATCCGCAACCTTTGATTGAACGTGGCTGGGTTGTCGCACAACCTATTACGTATGAGGATTTTTTGCCGGTGAGTGCGGCGGGGATCTTCCAGTCCAATCTCGGTAACGAAACGCAGACGCGCAGTCATGGTAATGCCAGTCGTGAGGCATTCGAGCAGGCGCTGGGCTGCCAGGTTTTTGATGAATTTCAGTTATACAAGGAAGCGGAAGAACGCAGTAAACGCCGCTGTGGATTGCTTTAAAATCGGGCCATCCTGCTTTGCAAAAATTTGCCTGATTTTACAAATGAATCAGGCTCTTCCCATCGACATAAAAAAATTGCCGATTTGTGCAGATTCTCCATGCTCAACAATTGGATTATTAATAAATATTGTCTAGAGTGAGCGGTCATTAATAAGCACTTTCTTGCCGCTGAAAACGACCAGCGCGGGACCATTCACAACACCAGAAGGACTCACTGTCAGGTATGGATCGTAGACGATTTATTAAAGGTTCAATGGCTATGGCCGCCGTGTGCGGTACCAGCGGTATTGCTTCTCTTTTTTCTCAGGCTGCGTTCGCGGCAGATTCTGATATTGCCGATGGGCAAACTCAGCGTTTTGACTTTTCGGTTTTACAGTCGATGGCGCATGATTTAGCGCAAAAGCCGTGGGGTGGCGAGCCGCGTCCGTTACCCAACACGTTGGCGACTATGACCCCGCAGGCTTATAACAGCATTCAATACGACGCCGAACAATCACTGTGGCATAACGTCGAGAACCGCCAGCTTGATGCCCAGTTCTTTCATATGGGGATGGGTTTCCGCCGCCGCGTACGCATGTTCTCGGTTGATCCTGCAACGCATCTGGCACGTGAAATTCACTTTCGTCCAGAATTGTTCAAATACAATGATGCGGGCGTAGATACCAAACAACTGGAAGGGCAAAGCGATCTCGGCTTTGCAGGCTTCCGCGTATTTAAAGCGCCGGAACTGGCTCGCCGCGATGTGGTATCGTTCCTCGGTGCAAGCTATTTCCGTGCCGTTGATGACACGTATCAATACGGTTTATCGGCCCGTGGTTTGGCAATTGATACTTATACCGACAGCAAAGAAGAGTTCCCCGATTTTACCGCTTTCTGGTTTGATACCGTAAAACCAGGCGCAACCACCTTTACCGTTTATGCCTTACTCGATAGCCCCAGCATTACCGGTGCCTACAAGTTCACCATCCAGTGTGAAAAGAGTCAGGTGATTATGGATGTTGAAAACCATCTGTATGCGCGTAAAGAGATCAAGCAATTGGGTATTGCGCCGATGACCAGTATGTTTAGTTGCGGCACTAACGAACGTCGTATGTGCGATACTATTCATCCGCAAATCCATGATTCCGACCGTCTTTCCATGTGGCGGGGCAATGGCGAGTGGATCTGCCGGCCGCTAAATAATCCGCAGAAATTGCAGTTCAATGCCTACACCGACAATAACCCGAAAGGTTTTGGTTTATTGCAACTGGATCGTGATTTCTCCCATTATCAAGACATCATGGGCTGGTACAACAAACGACCAAGTTTGTGGGTAGAGCCTCGTAATAAATGGGGCAAAGGCACCATTGGTCTGATGGAAATCCCAACAACGGGTGAAACGCTGGATAACATTGTCTGCTTCTGGCAGCCAGAAAAAGCAGTAAAAGCAGGGGACGAGTTTGCATTCCAGTATCGTCTGTACTGGAGCGCACATCCCCCTGTTCAATGTCCATTGGCACGTGTTATGGCGACGCGCACCGGCATGGGAGGTTTTCCGGAAGGTTGGGCGCCGGGTGAGCATTATCCAGAAAAATGGGCGCGTCGTTTTGCCGTCGATTTTGTTGGTGGTGACCTGAAAGCGGCTGCGCCTAAGGGGATTGAACCTGTTATTACGCTCTCCAGCGGTGAAGCGAAGCAAATCGAAATTCTCTACATTGAACCGATTGATGGTTACCGTATTCAATTTGACTGGTATCCGACTTCGGACTCTACTGATCCGGTTGATATGCGGATGTATCTCCGCTGCCAGGGCGATGCCATCAGTGAAACATGGCTGTATCAGTATTTCCCACCAGCTCCGGATAAGCGCAAATACGTTGACGATCGCGTGATGAATTGATCGTCATTTTTTTCGGCACCTTCTGACGGAAGGTGCCGTCTGGTAAAACACGATCCCGCTCGCATTTTTCCCCAAACTATCTGAGTAATCTGATGATGTGTATTTCATATACACTTTGTCAGCCACTAACAGGGAGTGCGTATGTTTCCAGAATACCGAGATTTAATATCCCGTCTGAAAAACGAAAATCCTCGCTTTATGTCCTTGTTCGATAAACACAATAAACTTGATCATGAAATTGCCAGAAAGGAAGGTTCCGACGGTCGAGGATACAATGCGGAAGTGGTCCGCATGAAAAAACAGAAGCTCCAGTTGAAAGATGAGATGCTCAAAATCCTGCAACAGGAGAGCGTCAAAGAGGTGTAAACTTTCTTAAGCCGCCTGCCAGGCGGCTTTTTTAACAACTGCATGGATTGACTGGAGATAAGATGACTGAAACGATAAAAGTAAGCGAATCACTTGAATTACATGCTGTTGCAGAAAGTCATGTCACACCTCTTTATCAGTTAATCTGTAAAAATAAAACCTGGTTACAGCAGTCGCTAAACTGGCCGCAGTTTGTTCAAAGTGAAGAGGACACGCGAAAAACGGTGCAGGGTAATGTGATGTTGCATCAGCGTGGATATGCCAAAATGTTCATGATTTTCAAAGAAGATGAACTTATCGGCGTTATCTCGTTTAATCGTATTGAACCACTGAATAAAACCGCGGAAATCGGCTACTGGATGGACGAATCTCATCAGGGGCAGGGGATCATTTCTCAGGCGCTGCAGGCATTGATGCATCATTACGCTCAGTCTGGTGAACTCAGACGCTTCGTGATCAAATGTCGGGTGGACAATCCGCAAAGCAACCAGGTAGCTTTGCGCAATGGTTTTATCCTTGAAGGTTGCCTTAAACAGGCTGAGTTCCTGAATGATGCCTTTGATGATGTGAACTTATACGCGCGTATTATCGATTCACAATAACCCTGGCAGCGGCGTTCGCGTAATGCGCTCCTCGCCGTTAATAACTTTTGGACCACGGACATGAACCGTGTCGCCATCAAAGGCTGCAACGACGGCGTGGTCGGTTAACTCCACATGGTTTTCAATCATCACCGCACCTGTAATGCGGCTGTTCCCCTGTATGGTGACGTGATTGTCGAGCAAAACCGGACCACCACGTACGAGTGCATGACCACCCACCAGAACATGATGTTTTAACACACAATTGCCTTCTACCGAGGCATGTTCCGCTACCTGCGAACTGTAATGAAGCGTGGGAATGGCATCTTCTTCTGTTCCGGCGATCACACGTGCATGTCCGTAGACTTTCGCGCAGTCACACAGCCAGACGTTGTTCTCTTCATTACCTTCAATACGTGCAAAATCAAAAACTTCGGCGCGATGCTCAATGAACGCAAATTTCACAATGGCATCACCATATATTTGCGCCTGATGAACAATGCGCGAGGCGCTGACTCTTGCGCGATCATAAATTTGCAACAGAAGATGGTGGTCGGGCGTTAAACCTTGCGCAGCGACAACCATTGAGTTCTGATCAATGCAGACATGACCAGAAATCCTGCAATTTCCGCATATTAATGAATCATGGATTGTGACGTTGTCACTTATCAGAGCGCCCTGACTGATTTTGCTATTATCGATCCAGACGTTATCCTTCGCGCAAACATCGCCCCATAGCTCGCTGCTTCCGGTGATGCGTGTATTACCGGATATCACCGTTCCGGCAAACGCGATGGCATTCTGGTCATAGATCCAACAATTTCCATCCTGGGCCAATACGGTTTCATTATCAATCCAGCCGCCAGGCGTTCCGGCTATTACGTCATTAAAATCAGCGATGGCAATAATCTGCCGCAATAAAACACTCTTTTTATCGCTATCTTCCTGATAACTAAAAGCTCGTTGTTCTTCACTAAGACGATATTTGCGCATAGCGTTTTCCCGCAGGTGACCTACTATAACCGTAGCAAATTCTGTGACTCTGGCTATGTTTAGCAAATTTCCATAAAATGCATTTCAAATATACTTTATAAATTAAACAAAATGAGTAAGAAGATGCAGAGCGATAAAGTGCTCAATTTACCGGCAGGTTACTTTGGCATTGTGTTGGGGACGATAGGGATGGGATTTGCCTGGCGTTATGCCAGCCAGGTTTGGCAGGTCAGTCACTGGTTGGGCGATGGGCTGGTGATTCTGGCAATGATCATTTGGGGATTACTGACTAGCGCATTTATTACCCGACTCATACGCTTTCCGCATAGCGTGCTGGCGGAAGTGCGTCATCCAGTGATGAGCAGTTTTGTGAGTTTGTTTCCGGCAACAACGATGCTGGTGGCAATTGGTTTTGTTCCCTGGTTTCGTCCGCTGGCGGTGGGCCTGTTCAGTATTGGTGTTGTGATTCAACTGGCTTATGCCGCCTGGCAAACAGCCGGTTTATGGCGCGGTTCCCATCCTGAGGAAGCTACGACACCCGGACTTTATTTACCGACTGTTGCCAACAACTTCATCAGTGCAATGGCCTGTGGAGCATTGGGCTACACCGATGCTGGTCTGGTATTTTTAGGGGCTGGCGTTTTCTCCTGGTTAAGTCTTGAGCCGGTGATCCTTCAGCGTCTGCGTAGCTCGGGAGAATTGCCCACGGCACTGCGTACATCGTTGGGTATTCAGCTTGCACCGGCGCTGGTGGCATGTAGCGCCTGGTTGAGCGTCAACGGTGGCGAGGGCGATACGCTGGCGAAAATGCTTTTCGGTTACGGTCTACTGCAACTTCTTTTTATGTTACGCCTGATGCCGTGGTATCTCTCCCAGCCGTTTAATGCCTCATTCTGGAGTTTCTCGTTCGGCGTATCTGCACTGGCAACCACCGGTTTGCATTTAGGAAGCGGTAACGACAATGGCTTTTTCCATACCCTGGCTGTGCCGCTATTTATTTTTACCAATTTTATAATCGCATTACTGCTCATCCGTACTTTCGCGCTTCTGATGCAGGGAAAATTGTTAATCAGAACCGAGCGCGCCGTTTTAATGAAAGCTGAGGACAAAGAATGATTATTCGTGATGAAAACTACTTCACTGATAAATATGAATTAACCCGCACACACTCTGAAGTTCTGGAAGCGGTGAAAGTGGTTAAGCCGGGTAAAACGCTGGATCTGGGCTGTGGTAATGGCCGTAACAGCCTTTACCTGGCAGCCAATGGTTATGATGTCGACGCATGGGATAAAAATGCCATGAGCATTGCCAACGTCGAGCGCATCAAATCCATTGAAAAACTGGAAAATTTGCGCACCCAGGTTGTTGATCTAAATAACCTGACGTTTGATGGACAATACGATTTTATTCTTTCTACCGTGGTGCTGATGTTCCTGGAGGCGAAAACCATTCCTGGATTGATTGCCAATATGCAGCGTTGCACCAAACCCGGTGGTTATAACTTGATTGTGGCAGCAATGGACACAGCTGATTTTCCATGTACCGTCGGGTTCCCCTTTGCCTTTAAAGAAGGGGAGTTACGTCAATATTACGAAGGCTGGGAGATGCTGAAATACAATGAAGACGTGGGTGAACTCCACCGCACCGACGCTAACGGCAATCGCATTAAACTACGTTTCGCCACGATGCTGGCACGTAAAAAATAAGCTAACAGGGCAAGGCGCATGAAAATGCCCACGTGAGATGTTTAACTGTTTTTTTTCGGTAAGCATATTTTTTATCGAGGTGATGTGAAATATATCACAGTGGTTGAAGTTTTTTATCGGCTTAACTGCCTGAAATTTAACAACTGATGATTGACTCTGCCCCCTTTTCGTCATTGACTATATTGTCAGAAAAGGGGCTGGAAAATTTATTTTCACCAACACTTTTTTTGCCACAACACGAAGCGGTACTTTTTGCTATAACTTAAAAAGTAATATAATCATCTCAGGAAACTATTCATGCGTACCACATCAATTGCGAAAGTTGCGGCTTTATGCGGCTTGTTGGCTCTGTCAGGTTGTGCCTCTAAAATCACCCAGCCAGATAAATATTCTGGTTTTTTAAACAATTACTCCAACCTTCAAGAAACAACTTCAGCAACGGGCAAACCGGTATTACGCTGGGTTGATCCAAATTTTGATCAAAGTAAATATGACAGCATCGTCTGGAACCCAATCACCTATTATCCGGTGCCTAAACCTTCTACCCAGGTAGGGCAAAAAGTTCTGGATAGAATTTTGAGCTATACCAATACTGAAATGAAAGAAGCCATCTCACAGCGTAAACCACTGGTTACTACCGCTGGGCCTCGTAGTCTGATTTTCCGTGGTGCTATTACTGGTGTAGATACCAGCAAAGAAGGGTTACAGTTCTATGAAGTTGTTCCTGTCGCATTAGTGGTAGCAGGGACGCAAATGGCGACGGGTCACCGTACCATGGATACCCGCCTGTACTTTGAAGGTGAGCTGATTGATGCGGCTACCAACAAACCAGTTATCAAAGTGGTTCGTCAGGGCGAAGGTAAGGACCTGAACAACGAAAGCACACCAATGGCTTTCGAAAATATTAAGCAAGTTATTGATGACATGGCGACCGACGCGACCATGTTTGACGTTAACAAAAAGTAATGCCAGTCGCGCCATCGCAAGATGGCGCTTCTGATTATCGGCTTCTGTCAGCGATCAAATTCAATACTACATAACAGATACCACCGGCAATTAATCCCCAAAACGCCGAGCCAATACCTACCAGCGTCAGCCCACTTGCCGTTACCAGAAAAGCCACCACAGCAGCGTCGCGCTCACGCTCATTATGCAAAGCCTGATACAAACTGCCTCCGATGGTACTTAACAGCGCCAGACCAGCCAGCATCTGGATCCAACTTACAGGCAGGGCAGCCATCATCCCGGTAATGGCACTGCCAAACAGACCCGCCAGTAAATAAAAGACGCCAGCCGCAGCGGCAGCCAGCCAACGCTGATCTTTGTCCGGGTGCGCCTCCGGGCTCTGGCAAATAGCCGCAGTGATAGCCGCAATACCTACGGAATAAACGCCGAAAGGAGAAAACAGAAGCGCCAGTAATCCAGTAAACACAATCAACGGCGAAACCGGAGCCGAATACCCGGCGGCTTTCATCGCCGCAATCCCTGGCGCATTTTGCGATGCCATCGTCACCAGAAAAAGGGGGAGTGCAACGCTCAAACTGTGAGCAAACGAAAATTCAGGGGCGAGATAAGCGGGGAGAACTGGTTTGAAAACGATATCTTTTGTGACAACGTCACCTTGTGCGATAACGACCACGATCCCAACAATCATCGCCGCAATTACCGCATAACGCGGCGCAAAAACCTTTGTCGCCAGCCACGCCAGCAACATACTACCGCATAACATAAACTGACCATCCAGACTGGCAAACGCCTGTAAACCAAAGCGTAACAAAATTCCGGCCAGCATTGCCGCTGCCAGCGAGTGCGGAATAATACGCATCAGACGGGCGAATAATCCTGTCACACCACAGAGAACAATTAGCGCATTCGTGACAATAAAAACGCCGATGGCCTGGTTTAGCGTTAGTCCCTGTAACCCGGTGACCAGCAACGCAGCACCGGGCGTTGACCATGCGGTAAGAACAGGCACGCGATACCACAACGTCAGAGCCAGCGTACTGACTCCCATGGCCAGCCCCAGCGCCGTCATCCAGCCGGAAATTTGCTCTGTGGTGGCTCCAGCGACAATCGCCGCTTGCCATATTATTGCCGCAGAGCTGGCATAACCAATCAATACCGCCAGAAACCCTGCAAGCAGTGTGGGAGGAGGAATGGAAAACAGACGCATAGTTACCTCGTGCGTTATAGCGTACAGGCACCGTAGCATTTGTCCGTTATAACGCACAAGTGATAAACTCCCGTTTTGCAGGAGGAGTCGCATGGAAAATCTCGCTCGCTTTTTATCCACTACGCTTAAACATCTTCGTCAGCAGCGAGGCTGGAGTCTTTCGCGGCTGGCTGAAGCGACGGGCGTTTCAAAAGCGATGTTAGGGCAGATTGAACGTAATGAATCCAGCCCGACGGTCGCAACATTATGGAAAATAGCTACCGGAATGAACGTGCCGTTTTCGACGTTTATTTCGCCACCGCAGACCGCTACGCCATCCGTTTATGATCCACAACAGCAGGCAATGGTGATCACTTCTTTATTTCCTTATGATCCGCAACTCTGTTTTGAACATTTCTCGATCATGATGGCCCCTGGTGCAATAAGCGAATCGACGCCGCACGAAAAGGGTGTTATCGAGCATGTTGTCGTCATTGGTGGGCAGCTTGACCTGTGCGTTGGTGGTGAGTGGCGAAGCCTTAAAAGTGGAGAAGGTGAACGCTTTGCCGCAGATGTTGCCCATGCCTATTGCAACCGTGGCGAGCAAACCGTGCATTTTCATTCCATTATCCATTACCCGCGTAGTTGAACAGGAAAACTATTTCGCAACGTCGCGCTTGTGGCTAAAATAACCGCCTTTTTTCAGCTACTGGATAAGAAAGTGACCGTATCTTCTCATCGTCTTGAACTGTTAAGCCCGGCACGCGATGCCGCCATTGCCCGCGAAGCTATTTTGCACGGTGCCGATGCTGTTTATATCGGCGGCCCTGGTTTTGGTGCCCGTCATAACGCCAGTAATAGTCTGAAAGATATCGCCGAACTGGTGCCATTTGCCCACCGTTATGGCGCAAAAATTTTCGTCACGCTTAACACCATTTTGCATGACGACGAACTGGAACCGGCGCAACGACTGATTACCGATCTTTACCAGACAGGCGTAGATGCGCTGATTGTTCAGGACATGGGAATTCTGGAACTTGATATTCCGCCGATTGAACTGCACGCAAGTACGCAGTGCGATATTCGTACTGTAGAGAAAGCGAAGTTCCTCTCTGACGTTGGCTTTACCCAGATTGTGCTGGCGCGTGAACTTAACCTGGAGCAGATTCGTGCGATTCATCAGGCCACGGACGCGACTATTGAGTTCTTTATTCATGGCGCATTGTGTGTGGCATATTCCGGTCAGTGCTACATTTCTCATGCACAAACGGGACGTAGCGCCAACCGTGGCGATTGCTCGCAGGCGTGCCGTTTGCCATACACATTGAAAGACGATCAGGGGCGAGTGGTTTCCTATGAAAAACATCTGCTGTCGATGAAAGATAACGATCAGACTGCCAACCTCGGCGCGTTGATCGATGCGGGCGTACGCTCCTTCAAGATTGAAGGCCGTTACAAAGATATGAGCTACGTGAAGAATATCACCGCCCATTATCGCCAGATGCTGGATGCCATTATTGAAGAGCGCGGCGATCTGGCTCGTGCTTCATCAGGTCGTACTGAACATTTCTTTGTGCCTTCGACAGAAAAAACCTTCCATCGTGGTAGCACAGACTACTTTGTTAACGCGCGTAAAGGTGACATTGGCGCGTTCGATTCGCCGAAATTTATCGGCCTGCCGGTGGGTGAAGTATTGAAAGTGGCGAAAGATCATCTCGATGTTGCCGTCACCGAGCCACTGGCAAATGGCGATGGCCTGAACGTAATGATTAAACGTGAAGTGGTTGGCTTTCGTGCCAATACGGTAGAGAAAACCGGAGAAAATCACTACCGCGTCTGGCCAAATGAAATGCCAGCAGATTTGCATAAAATTCGCCCACATCATCCGCTTAACCGTAACCTTGACCATAACTGGCAACAGGCACTGACGAAAACCTCCAGCGAGCGTCGGATCGCGGTAGACATTGAACTGGGTGGCTGGCAAGAACAACTCATTCTGACGTTAACCAGCGAAGAGGGCGTTAGCATCACTCATACCCTGGATGGGCAGTTCGACGAAGCGAATAACGCCGAAAAAGCGCTGAATAACCTGAAAGATGGCCTGGCAAAACTGGGGCAAACCATCTATTACGCCCGCGATGTGCAAATTAATTTGCCGGGGGCGCTGTTTGTGCCAAACAGTCTGTTAAATCAGTTCCGCCGTGAAGCCGTCGAAATGCTGGATGCTGCACGTCTTGCCAGCTACCAGCGCGGCAGTCGTAAACCGGTTGCTGAACCTGCGCCGGTTTATCCGCAAACGCATTTGAGCTTCCTTGCTAACGTCTACAACCATAAAGCACGCGAGTTCTATCATCGCTATGGCGTACAACTGATTGATGCGGCGTATGAAGCGCATGAAGAGAAGGGCGAAGTCCCGGTGATGATCACCAAACACTGCCTGCGCTTTGCCTTCAATCTGTGTCCGAAACAGGCGAAAGGTAATATTAAAAGCTGGAAGGCAACGCCGATGCAACTGGTTAACGGTGATGAAGTACTAACGCTGAAGTTTGATTGCCGCCCGTGTGAGATGCACGTCATCGGTAAAATCAAAAATCATATTCTGAAAATGCCGTTACCGGGAAGCGTTGTCGCATCTGTAAGCCCGGATGATCTGCTGAAAACATTGCCGAAGCGGAAAGGATAAAACGCAAGCTTTCAGGGGTATTCACAACTCATTGAATCTGCATGATATTGTTGCCGGATAAGGCGTTCATGCCGCATCCGGCAACAAACGACTCAAGGTTGTCCCGTTTCTGGTTTGCGTGATTTTTGCCAGTAATAATGCTCGCGCAAACCTTCCGCCGACTCTTCCGCTGCAGCACGCAATTCATCGCTGTCCGCCTCATGACGCAGTTGATGATCCACATTCTTTACCCACAAAAATTCATGCCCTTTGTGTCCTGCCATCAGCTGACCAGAGAACAGCGCACACGTTAATAAGACTACCGATAACGCTTTCGTAAACATCCCGCCACCCGTTTATTACACTTTGCCGCTATGATGCCGATAGTTTCTTTAAGTTATTATTCTGTTTTGCAAATTAGCGCAAAGAATTTCTGGAACCTGCCTTCCTGATTTGGCACTGCTTTTCACCGTTGCGGCGAATTAGTGCTATTTTCGAGCAAATTAAAAAAGGAGGTAAACATTAATGTTTACTTTGTTGATATACTCAGCGGCAGGGAGGCGATGTGAAACAAAGCGAGTTCAGACGTTGGCTCGAATCTCAGGGCGTAGATGTGGCGAATGGCAGCAACCATTTGAAACTCAGGTTTCAGGGGCGACGTAGTGTCATGCCGCGTCACCCCAGTGACGAGATCAAAGAACCATTGCGTAAAGCAATCCTGAAACAACTCGGTTTAAATTAATCGCCATAAGAAGGTTAATGACATGCGAGAGACAGTCAAAATTATGCGTTATCCCGTCACTCTTACACCTGCGCCGGAAGGCGGTTATGTGGTTTCTTTTGTAGATATCCCTGAAGCGTTAACGCAGGGAGAAACTGTTGCTGAAGCGATGGAAGCAGCAAAAGATGCCTTACTCACCGCATTTGATTTTTATTTTGAAGATAACGAGCTAATCCCGTTGCCTTCGCCATTAAATAACAACGATCACTTTGTTGAAGTGCCTTTAAGTGTCGCTTCTAAGGTATTGCTGTTAAATGCTTTTTTGCAGTCAGATATCACCCAGCAAGAGCTGGCGAGGCGGATTGGTAAACCCAGGCAGGAGATCACTCGCTTGTTTGATTTGCATCATGCGACAAAAATCGACGCCGTCCAGCTTGCGGCTAAAGCCCTGGGCAAAGAGTTATCGCTGGTAATGGTTTAATTACAGTTAACGTAAAGTTGTCATTTTTAACAACTGATATAGACTGCCGGATCACCTGCACATAATAACGATCCAATTAATGAAAAAATACCAGCAGCTCGCAGAACTATTACGTGAGCAAATTGCGTCAGGCATCTGGCAACCCGGCGATCGCCTGCCTTCTCTACGTGAACAGGTTGCGATTTCTGGCATGAGCTTTATGACTGTCGGTCATGCTTATCAGTTGCTCGAAAGTCAGGGGTATATTATTGCGCGGCCGCAGTCAGGTTATTACGTTGCGCCGCGCACGGTGAAATCACCGCAGGCACCTGCTATTCCGGTAACGCGTGATGAAACGGTCGATATTAACACCTATATTTTTGATATGTTGCAGGCCAGTCGCGATCCGTCAGTGGTGCCGTTTGCCTCGGCCTTTCCCGACCCGCGACTTTTCCCCCTCCAACAACTAAACCGCTCGCTGGCGCAGGTAAGCAAAACCGCCACGGCGATGAGCGTGATTGAAAACTTGCCACCAGGGAATGCAGAACTGCGTCAGGCTATTGCTCGTCGCTATGCCTTACAGGGCATCACTATTACTCCTGATGAAATTGTCATTACCGCCGGGGCGTTAGAGGCATTAAACCTCAGTTTGCAAGCGGTCACTGAACCGGGCGATTGGGTGATTGTCGAGAATCCTTGTTTCTACGGCGCGTTGCAGGCACTGGAGCGGTTACGGCTGAAGGCGTTATCGGTGGCGACGGATGTTAACGAAGGGATCGATCTTCAGGCGCTGGAACTGGCGTTACAGGAGTATCCGGTCAAAGCCTGCTGGCTAATGACTAATAGCCAGAATCCACTCGGATTTACCTTAACGCCACAGAAAAAAGCGCGGCTGGTAGCGTTGCTCAATCAGTACAACGTGATGTTAATTGAAGATGACGTTTACAGTGAGCTTTACTTTGGTCGGGAAAAACCGCTACCCGCGAAAGCGTGGGATCGTCACGATGGTGTACTGCTTTGCTCATCATTTTCTAAATGTCTGGTGCCAGGTTTTCGCATTGGTTGGGTCGCCGCCGGAATACATGCACGCAAAATCCAGCGATTGCAGTTGATGAGCACGCTTTCCACAAGTTCGCCAATGCAGCTTGCACTGGTGGATTACCTTTCTACTCGTCGTTACGATGCCCATCTTCGTCGTCTACGTCGCCAGCTTGCGGAACGTAAACAACGTGCCTGGCAGGCGCTGCTGCGTTATCTGCCTGCGGAAGTCAAAATTCATCATAATGACAGCGGTTATTTTCTCTGGCTGGAGCTTCCCGAACCGTTAGATGCGGGCGAATTAAGTGTTCAGGGATTGGCGCATCACATCAGCATTGCGCCGGGTAAAATGTTTTCTACTGGCGAAAGTTGGTCCCGTTTTTTCCGTTTTAATACTGCATGGCAGTGGGGGGAGCGCGAAGAACAGGCGGTTAAACAATTAGGTCACCTTATTAAAGAATACCTGAAATAGATCCCCATTTAATTTCTCTCAGGTTGGGTAATATGAATTTCTAATAGAAGCTATATTTCCTAACCCCTTGTCTATACTCCAGAAGATAGCTTCTCAAACGGCATAATGCGCGTTAGCTCACATCCTGATTAAATTTTCTCGGGGGCGAGGGTGCGCCTGCAAGCCGCCGTCTATGGTTAAACAAGGAGATATTTTTACGGCACGGCGGCTGAACAATTAATTACGACAGGAGTAAGACTTTATGAGCAAGATATTTGCCCGCAGCAGCCTGTGTGCGCTTACCATGACATTAATGACCGCCCACGCCGCCGAACAGCCTACCAATTTGGATAAACCGGAAGGACGACTGGATATTATCGCCTGGCCGGGATACATCGAACGCGGACAAACCGATAAACAATACGACTGGGTGACGCAATTTGAAAAAGAAACAGGTTGTGCGGTCAATGTGAAAACTGCGGCGACTTCCGATGAAATGGTCAGCCTGATGACCAAAGGAGGTTACGATCTGGTCACGGCGTCCGGCGATGCCTCGCTGCGTTTGATTATGGGTAAACGCGTGCAGCCGATTAATACTGCGTTGATTCCCAACTGGAAAATGCTCGATCCGCGCGTGGTTAAAGGCGACTGGTTCAACGTGGGTGGAAAAGTCTATGGCACGCCATATCAATGGGGTCCGAACCTGTTGATGTACAACACCAAAACCTTCCCGACACCACCAGATAGCTGGCAAGTGGTTTTTGTTGAGCAGAATCTACCGGACGGTCAGAGTAATAAAGGCCGCGTGCAGGCTTATGACGGCCCTATCTACATTGCGGATGCTGCGCTGTTCGTCAAAGCGACTCAGCCGCAGTTGGGTATCTCCGATCCATACCAACTCACTGAACAACAGTATCAGGCGGTACTGAAAGTGCTGCGAGATCAACATAGTTTGATCCATCGCTACTGGCATGACACTACCGTGCAAATGAGCGATTTCAAAAACGAGGGAGTGGTCGCTTCCAGTGCCTGGCCCTATCAGGCCAACGCATTGAAAGCCGAAGGCCAACCGATCGCCACCGTCTTCCCGAAAGAGGGCGTTACCGGTTGGGCTGACACCACTATGTTACATAGCGAAGCGAAACATCCGGTTTGTGCCTACAAATGGATGAACTGGTCATTAACGCCGAAGGTGCAGGGCGATGTAGCGGCCTGGTTTGGTTCGCTGCCGGTAGTACCGGAAGGCTGCAAAGCCAGTCCGTTGCTGGGCGATAAAGGCTGTGAAACCAACGGCTTTAACTATTTCGATAAAATCGCCTTCTGGAAAACGCCTATAGCCGAAGGGGGCAAGTTTGTTCCCTACAGTCGCTGGACGCAGGATTACATTGCCATTATGGGCGGTCGCTAACTTCGCTGGGGTGTTTTATGACGTACGCAGTGGAGTTTGACAACGTCTCGCGGTTGTACGGCGACGTGCGCGCGGTAGATGGCGTCAGTATTGCGATAAAAGATGGTGAGTTCTTCTCTATGCTGGGACCGTCCGGTTCCGGCAAAACCACCTGCCTGCGCCTGATTGCTGGCTTCGAACAGCTTTCCGGCGGGGCGATTGCTATCTTTGGCAAACCGGCCAGTAATCTACCGCCGTGGGAGCGGGACGTGAATACCGTCTTCCAGGACTACGCGCTGTTTCCCCATATGTCGATTCTCGAGAATGTGGCCTACGGGCTGATGGTTAAAGGCGTGGATAAAAAGCAGCGGTACGCAATGGCGCAAGAGGCGCTGGAGAAAGTGGCGTTGGGGTTTGTACAGCAACGTAAACCGTCACAGCTTTCTGGTGGTCAGCGCCAGCGAGTCGCCATCGCCAGAGCACTGGTGAACGAACCGCGCGTGTTGTTGCTGGATGAACCGCTCGGCGCACTGGATCTCAAATTGCGCGAACAAATGCAGCTTGAGCTGAAAAAGCTGCAACAGTCGCTCGGTATCACTTTTATTTTCGTTACCCACGATCAGGGCGAAGCGTTATCGATGTCCGATCGTGTGGCGGTTTTCAATAATGGACGCATTGAACAGGTCGATTCCCCGCGCGATCTCTATATGCGCCCGCGCACGCCGTTTGTTGCGGGATTCGTCGGGACATCCAACGTTTTTGATCCGCTAATGGCCGAGAATCTTTGCGGCATGGTGGGCAGTTTTGCCCTGCGGCCGGAACATATTCGCCTGAATACACCAGGTGAAGTGCAGGCCAATGGCACGATTCAGGCGGTGCAATATCAGGGGGCAGCCACACGTTTTGAACTGAAACTGAACAGCGGTGAAAAACTGCTGGTTAGCCAGGCAAATGTAACGGGCGAAGACTTACCCAACACGCTCACGGCTGGTCAACAGGTGATGGTTTCCTGGTCGCGCGAGGTGATGGTGCCACTGGTTGAGGAGAGGTGAATGGCGATGAACGTATTGCAATCACCTTCACGTCCAGGTCTGGGTAAGGTGTCCGGTTTCTTCTGGCGTAATCCGGGGCTGGGGCTGTTTTTGCTGCTACTTGGCCCTCTAATGTGGTTTGGTATTGTCTATTTCGGCTCGCTGCTGACGTTGTTGTGGCAGGGCTTTTATACCTTTGACGATTTCACCATGTCGGTAACGCCGGAACTGACGCTGGCGAATATCCGTGCGCTGTTTAATCCGGCGAATTACGACATCATTCTCCGCACACTGACAATGGCTGTGGCAGTCACTATCGCCAGTGCCATTCTGGCCTTTCCGATGGCGTGGTATATGGCGCGCTATACCAGCGGCAAAATGAAAGCGTTCTTTTACATTGCGGTGATGTTGCCCATGTGGGCAAGCTACATTGTTAAAGCCTATGCCTGGACCTTATTGCTGGCTAAAGACGGTGTGGCGCAGTGGTTTTTACAACATCTGGGGCTGGAACCACTGCTGACAGCGTTCCTTACATTACCAGCGGTGGGCGGTAATACGCTGTCAACTTCTGGGCTAGGGCGCTTTCTGGTGTTTCTCTATATCTGGTTGCCGTTCATGATCCTGCCTGTGCAGGCGGCGCTTGAGCGTTTGCCGCCGTCATTGTTGCAGGCGTCGGCTGATCTTGGCGCGCGTCCACGGCAAACCTTTCGCTATGTGGTGCTGCCGCTGGCGATCCCAGGCATCGCGGCTGGCTCTATCTTTACCTTTTCGCTCACACTGGGTGATTTTATCGTCCCACAGCTGGTTGGCCCGCCAGGGTATTTTATCGGCAATATGGTCTACTCCCAGCAGGGAGCGATTGGCAATATGCCGATGGCTGCGGCTTTTACTCTGGTGCCGATAGTCCTTATCGCACTCTATCTGGCGTTCGTGAAACGTCTGGGAGCGTTCGATGCACTCTGAACGCGCACCGTTTTTCCTCAAACTGGCGGCCTGGGGCGGCGTGGTTTTCCTACATTTTCCCATCCTTATTATTGCTGCCTATGCTTTTAATACTGAAGAAGCAGCATTTAGCTTCCCCCCGCAAGGTCTGACACTGCGCTGGTTTAGCGTGGCAGCACAGCGTAGTGATATTCTTGATGCCGTGACACTGTCACTTGAAGTGGCGGCGCTGGCAACATTAATTGCGCTGGTGTTAGGGACGCTGGCAGCTGCCGCGCTGTGGCGACGAGACTTTTTCGGCAAAAACGCCATTTCTCTGTTACTGCTGCTGCCTATTGCGCTGCCAGGCATTGTTACTGGTCTGGCGTTATTAACCGCGTTTAAAACCATCAATCTGGAGCCGGGATTTTTCACCATCGTGGTCGGGCATGCGACTTTTTGCGTTGTGGTGGTGTTTAACAATGTCATTGCCCGTTTTCGCCGCACCTCGTGGAGTCTGGTTGAGGCGTCAATGGATCTTGGGGCTAATGGCTGGCAAACCTTTCGTTATGTGGTGTTGCCGAATCTCAGTTCGGCGCTACTGGCAGGAGGGATGCTGGCGTTTGCCTTGTCGTTCGATGAAATCATCGTTACGACCTTTACGGCAGGCCATGAACGGACGTTACCGTTGTGGTTGCTCAATCAGCTTGGGCGACCACGTGATGTACCGGTAACCAACGTGGTGGCACTGCTGGTTATGTTGGTAACAACCTTGCCGATCCTGGGGGCCTGGTGGCTAACCCGCGAAGGCGACAATGGTCAATAACCACTGATACAGGAATATGCTATGCAACATAAGTTACTGATTAACGGAGAACTGGTTAGCGGCGAAGGGGAAAAACAGCCTGTCTATAATCCGGCAACGGGGGACGTTTTACTGGAGATTGCCGAGGCATCGGCAGAGCAAGTTGATGCTGCTGTTCGCGCGGCAGATGCGGCATTTGCCGAATGGGGGCAAACGACGCCGAAGGTGCGCGCAGAATGCCTGCTGAAACTGGCTGATGTTATTGAAGAAAATGGTCAGGTTTTTGCCGAACTGGAGTCTCGTAACTGTGGCAAGCCTCTGCATAGTGCGTTCAATGATGAAATTCCTGCGATTGTCGATGTTTTTCGCTTTTTCGCCGGAGCTGCTCGCTGCCTGAATGGTCTGGCGGCAGGAGAATATCTCGAGGGACATACTTCGATGATCCGCCGCGATCCGCTGGGCGTTGTGGCTTCTATTGCCCCCTGGAATTACCCATTGATGATGGCTGCATGGAAACTGGCTCCGGCACTGGCGGCGGGGAACTGCGTGGTACTGAAGCCATCAGAAATCACGCCGCTGACCGCACTAAAACTGGCAGAGCTGGCGAAAGATATCTTCCCGCCGGGCGTGATCAACGTACTGTTTGGCCGGGGCCAGACCGTGGGCGATCCGCTGACCGGGCATCAAAAAGTGCGCATGGTTTCGCTGACGGGGTCTATCGCCACCGGTGAGCACATCATCAGCCATACCGCGCCATCCATTAAGCGCACCCACATGGAGTTAGGCGGCAAAGCGCCGGTCATTGTTTTTGATGATGCTGATATTGGAGCTGTGGTTGAAGGTGTCCGCACGTTTGGTTATTACAACGCTGGACAGGATTGCACCGCAGCTTGTCGAATCTATGCGCAAAAAGGCATTTACGATGCGCTGGTGGAAAAACTCGGCGCCGCTGTCGCAACCTTGAAATCGGGCGCGCCGGATGACGAATCAACGGAACTGGGGCCGTTGAGTTCCCAGGCTCATCTCGACCGCGTCAGCAAAGCAGTGGAAGAGGCGAAAGCGACGGGACACATTAAAGTGATCACCGGCGGGGAGAAACGAAAAGGTAACGGTTATTACTATATGCCGACGCTGCTGGCAGGCGCGTTGCAAGAAGATGCTATCGTTCAAAGAGAGGTATTTGGTCCAGTGGTGAGCGTGACTGTCTTCGATAATGAAGAACAGGTAGTGAACTGGGCAAATGATAGCCAGTATGGTTTAGCCTCTTCAGTATGGACGAAAGATGTGGGGCGGGCGCATCGCGTTAGTGCACGTCTGCAATATGGCTGCACATGGGTCAATACCCATTTCATGCTGGTAAGTGAAATGCCGCACGGTGGTCAGAAACTTTCAGGTTATGGCAAGGATATGTCACTTTATGGGCTGGAGGATTACACCGTTGTCCGCCACGTAATGGTTAAACATTAAGGGTAATATTGTAGCCAGGGAGAGTGTGAGAAGATCTAACGCACTGTCAGAGAGTTGATATCTCTCTGACAGTGTGTACTGCGTGCAATATCGCTACATCAAATAAACCAACCAAATCTCATAGAGATAAGAGCAAACAATCCAACAGCAGCAAAGAGATTTATAAGCACTACAGTTCTACTGGAAACATTCATATTTTGCCACCTTTTGTCATAGCCCCTATGTGTATAGTACGGGTTAAGTAAATCTGCAATAATACTCATTCTGAAGATGGACAAGGGCAGCTCCCGGGTTATGGAAATATCTCAAACGGGTTGAAAAACTTGATGTGCATCAAAAAATAACGCATATTTGCGCGCGTTTTATTCCTCCGGCTGGATGCCCGTACATGTCTCTTTATCAACACCTGCTTGTTTTTTATGCTGTTATGGCAGCTATCGCGTTTGTTACTACCTGGTTTCTTTCCCACGAGAAGAAGCACATTCGTTTTCTGAGCGCCTTCCTGGTGGCGGTGACCTGGCCGATGAGTTTTCCAGTGGCGCTGCTGTTTTCGCTGTTTTAAATCTTGAGCACTAGCTTGACGGCACAACGCAGACTTATATCATTTGGGAGAATCGATAATTTTCACAAGTGGCTAAGGAGAAAGTATGTCGCATCTGGAAGAGGTCATCGCACGCGTGGATGCAGCGATTGATGAGAGCGTCATTGCCCATATGAACGAATTATTAATCGCCCTGAGCGATGACGCAGAGTTAAGCCGGGAAGAACGTTACACTCAGCAGCAGCGTTTGCGTACAGCAATCGCTCATCACGGGCGTAAGCATAAAGAAGATATGGAAGCTCGCCACGAACAGTTAACCAAAGGCGGCACTATCCTGTGATTAAAACGAGCGTCTGGCCACCAGCCAGGCGCCAACCACAAGTAAAATTGCGCCACAAATTGGGCCGATCAACGCCCGTAATGGCACGCCATGGCTACGCAAAATATCCAGCACCAGCCCTCCAATCAACTGACTGGCGACCAGTACTGCAATGGTCGTAGCTGCCCCCACATTCTGATATCCGCTGATACTGGCAAAGACAAAAAATGATCCCAGCAAGCCAGGAATCAGTGTCCACCAACGCACGCTGGAAACCAGTTCGCCAAACCCTGCCATCCCTTGTTTAAACCATAAAATGGAGACGAATAGCACAATCCCCACCAGTGAGTTCGGCAACATGGCGATGAGGATGGTAGAGGAGGTCTGGGTGATGCGCACCATCAGCGTGTTTTGCACCACCAGGCCAATTCCGGCGGCAATCAAAAAGGCAAGGGTGAGCGACTGATTCATCCAATCGCGTCCGGTTCAGTGCGCTCGTCGAGTTGCAACTGCATAAATGTCAGATCCAGCCAACGACCAAATTTAGTGCCTACCTGCGGCATTTGTGCGGTGACGACAAATCCCAGAGACTGGTGGAGATGCAGCGAGGCCAGATTTTGCGATTCGATCCCGGCGACCATGACATGCTTCCCGCAATCCCGCGCTTCATCGATCAATCGGCTTAACAATTTACGCCCAAGACCTTTGCCCTGATGATCGGGATGGACATAAACCGAATGTTCCACGGTATGGCGAAAACCATCGAAACTACGCCAGTCGCCAAACGAGGCATATCCCGTCACTACGCCGTTTTCCTCGCTCACCAGCACTGGATAACCTGCTAAAGTCCGCGCTTCAAACCAGGCAATGCGGTTATCTGCATCCACAGTTTGGTCATTCCAGATAGCCGCCGTATACAACACGGCGTGGTTATAAATTTCCGCAATAGCAGCACAATCGGCTTTGCAGGCAAAACGGATGGACATATCTGGCCTCGATTAAATATTGATGATGATGTTATCAATACTATCGAAAACAGCCGGAAGCAACGCAATCTACAATGAAATTATTGCGTGTTGTGGGAGGAATGTGATGCATACAGACAAATATAACCACGTGTGCCTGCTACCATTGATCGATTCATGCCAAAAGCACAGGAGAGCATTATGGGGCAACAAAAGCAGCGTAACCGCCGTTGGGTTCTGGCCTCGCGTCCGCATGGCGCGCCGGTTCCGGAGAATTTTCGTCTTGAAGAAGATGATGTCGCCACACCGGGTGAAGGACAGGTGTTACTGCGCACAGTTTATTTGTCACTGGACCCGTATATGCGTGGACGAATGAGCGATGAGCCATCTTATTCACCGCCCGTTGATATTGGCGGGGTGATGGTCGGCGGTACGGTGAGCCGTGTCGTGGAGTCGAATCATCCTGATTACCAGCCTGGCGACTGGGTGCTTGGCTACAGTGGATGGCAGGACTATGACATATCCAGTGGCGATGAACTGGTGAAACTTGGCGATCATCCGCAAAATCCTTCGTGGTCACTGGGTGTGCTGGGGATGCCCGGCTTTACCGCTTATATGGGCCTGCTGGATATCGGTCAGCCCAAAGAGGGCGAAACGTTGGTGGTTGCTGCAGCGACAGGACCAGTGGGTGCGACGGTGGGGCAAATCGGAAAACTTAAAGGTTGTAGGGTAGTTGGAGTGGCCGGTGGCGCGGAAAAATGCCGCCATGCTACCGAGGTGCTGGGCTTCGATGTTTGCCTTGACCACCACGCGGATGATTTTGCCGGGCAGCTGGCGAAAGCGTGTCCGAAAGGGATTGATATCTATTATGAAAACGTTGGCGGGAAGGTGTTTGATGCCGTGCTGCCGTTGCTTAATACCTCCGCGCGTATTCCTGTCTGTGGCTTAGTAAGCGGCTATAATGCGACGGAGTTGCCATCGGGGCCAGACCGTTTACCGTTGTTGATGGCCACGGTGCTGAAAAAACGTATTCGCCTGCAAGGCTTTATTATCAGTCAGGATTATGGCCACCGAATCCATGAGTTCCAGCAGGAGATGGGACAATGGGTGAAAGAGGGTAAAATTCACTATCGTGAACAAATTACCAACGGTTTGGAGAACGCACCGCAGACGTTTATCGGCCTGCTGAGCGGCAAAAACTTCGGCAAAGTTGTTATTTGTGTCGCGGGTGATGACTAAAGATACGGCGGCGGCGTAAAGCCGCCACAAAAATCCAGGCAAAAATCTTATTTCCAGCTTTAATTAACTAATCACATCACTGTTCTATAGCTAATAACAATAAAGATGAGAGGATAATGATTATTCAGCTTCATACACCAGGTAAACGACTTCTGCTATACCGGCAGAGTTGGAACGAATACACCTGAAGGAAATAACATGCCTGGAACGGAAAAAATATCGCATATCAGTTTGACTATGCAGGTTGAGAACGACCTGAAACATCAGCTTAGTATTGGCGCACTGAAACCTGGCGCACGCTTGATCACTAAAAATCTGGCGGAGCAATTAGGCATGAGTATTACACCCGTGCGTGAAGCACTATTACGCCTGGTTTCGGTTAATGCGCTCTCTGTCGCACCTGCACAAGCATTTACAGTACCGGAAGTAAGGCAAAGTCAATTAGACGAAATCAATCGGATCCGCTACGAACTGGAATTAATGGCAGTTGCCCTGGCTGTTGAAAACATTTCCTCGCAAGACATAGCGGAACTTCAGGAATTGCTCGAGAAATTACAGCAGGCGCAAGAAAACGGCGATATGGAACAACTCATTAATGCAAACAAACTATTTCGCTTAGCGATTTATCATCGTTCAAAAATGCCCATTCTGTGTGAAATGATTGAGCAATTATGGGTCAGGATGGGACCTGGTTTACATTATCTTTATGAAGCGATTAATCCAGCAGAATTACGTGAGCGTATTGAAAGCTATCATGTACTATTCGCCGCGTTAAAAGCAAAAGACAAAGAGGGATGCAGACATTGTCTTGCTGAAATTATGCAAAAAAACGTTGCTATGTTGTGCCAGCAATACAGTTGTTAAATTAAAACGCCCGGCAAATATCGGGCATCAATGTATACTCGTCATACTTCAAGTTGCATGTGCTGCGTCTGCGGGTTATTCGGCCCATCCATGGGCCTCACCCCTTACGGGGCCGCTGCAACTCGAATTATTTAGAGTATAGTTATTCAAATCGCCATGCGATATTCACGCCCACACCATAATTACGCCCGGGAGCTGGTTCGTAATATCGACCATTTGATTCATTAACAATCACCGATCCGACATATTCTTTATCGAATAAATTATCGACACGACCAAATAAATCCATAGTTAGATTGTGGTAATTGTATTTATACCCGGTGAATAAGCCGACGAGAGTATAAGAAGGCGCTTTGGCCGTATTTTCATCATCTGCCATTATATCGCCCATGTAACGCGCTTCCGTGCCTGCATACCAGCCATCTTCCGGTACATAACCTATCGACGCAAAACCCATATTACGGGCGATCCCTGGCATCCGGTTACCGTTACAATCCTGTTCACTGCAAACATTGCTGCGATAGGTGGCATCAAGCCAGGTCCAGGACGCTTTTACGCGAAAATCTCCCGCGAAACGTTGATCCCATGCCAGTTCAGCGCCCTGACGACGCGTTTTACCGGCATTTTTATACGTGGTGCGTCCACCGCTACTGCTATCGACAACAATTTCATCATCGGTGTCGGTCTGGAACAATGCGAGACTAAGCAACCCATCACCAATACGCGTTTTACTGCCGATCTCAATTGTATCGTTGGTGGAAGGTTTTAAACCAAAGTTCATACCGCTTTGCCCATCAGCGCGATAAGACAGTTCATTAATCGTCGGCGTTTCAAAACCTCGCCCGGCTGCCAGATAGATATTCCAGGCATTGGTCATTGCATATTTTAGCGATCCGGCTGGTAGCCATTTGTGATAACTGGCATCACCGCTATCATCGCCGTTACCCGGAGTAACGTAATGATCGTTGGAATCAAACCATACGGAGCTGTAGCGCACGCCAGCATCCAGCGAAAGTTTTTCGTTCAGTTGCCACTGTGTCTGCAAATAGGGATCGACGTTCCACATCAGATTGCGTTCGTCGCGGCGCAACTCACCTTTTTGCCCGTACTCCGGCACGCCGCTATTCAGGCGAAAATTATTGTAGCCTTTGCGGTTTTCACTCATGTTTTCGTAGTTCAGGCCGGTAGTGAACGTGACCGGAACGCCCAGTTCACCACGGTGTGTCCAGCGGCTGTCTATCCCCTGGTAATGGCGTTGCAGAGTAATCACGCCGCCCGCATGCGACGGGTTAAGTTGCGGTGTCATTGGGATTGACTGATACTGGGTCGTTTCTCGCTCTCCGGCATACATCATCACACTCATATCATCCCGCGAACTCAGGCTACGCTCATAGCGCAGCCCAGCCTGAGTTTGCTTGATGGTTTTTCGCGTGTCGTACTGTTCAGCGCGTGGCGCTTGTTGCGGATTCGCCTTCCATTCTGCTTCGGTTAATCCACCTGGATCATCTGCTTTGATATCCACGCTGTTGAAAATCAGGCTTAATTTGCTGGCGTCATCAATGCGTACGCCCAGTTTGGCATTGGCTAAATTTTTCTGTGCACCACTATGGTCACGATAGCCGTGGGTCGTAAAGCGTGTGGTTGAGACGGTGTAATCGACATCGCCAGGCTGTGTGCCGTCGCCCGTTGCTTTCAGCCCATAGCGCCAGCTGCCAAAACTGCCATAGTAACTACTGGCTTCAATGGTTGGCGGCTGTTGCCCGGTTTGAGTAGTGACATTCATCACCCCGCCAGACGCGTTGCCATACAGGGCAGAGAAGGGGCCACGCAGCACTTCCACATTTTGCACACTGCTTAAATCGATGTTAGATGTTTGCCCTTGTCCGTCGGGCATGGTGGCGGGAATACCGTCCACATACAGGCGAATACCGCGAATTCCGTAAGTGGAGCGGGAACCAAATCCGCGAATCGACAGCTGTAAATCTTGCGCATAGTTCTGCCGGTTTTGTAACTGCAAACCAGGCACGCTGGTCAGTGATTCAGACAAATTGATGCGCGGTGTTGCCAGGCGCATCTCCTCGCCATCCACCGCGCTAACGGCTGCTGGCGTATCCAGCTCGGAAATCACTTGTGGCGCGGCACTGACAATCATGGTTTGTTCATTGGTTGCAAAAGCGGAAGGAGAAAGGGCAATCAGTGCGGGCAAAATGGTCTGTCGGACGGAAAAAATCTTCATGAAAAAGCCAGGTTAAGAATGGGAATACGCCGTCATGGTAATAAAATTGTAAATTTATGGAAAACGAAACGGCACAATACGTTAAGTAATTGAGAAAATTGTAGTCGTAACGACAAGAAATACTCCACATTTGAGAAAATAATGATTACCATTCCCATTTATAACAAGAGCGTAACGATGATTACGCTCAGCGAAGCATTGTGAAGCAGCAAAAATATCGGTTCATCAAAGGGAGTCGTCATGCATTTACGTCATCTGTTTTCATCGCGCCTGCGTGGTTCATTACTGTTAGGTTCATTGCTCGTTGCTTCATCATTCAGTACGCAGGCCGCAGAAGAAATGCTGCGTAAAGCGGTAGGTAAAGGTGCCTACGAAATGGCTTATAGCCAGCAGGAGAACGCGCTGTGGCTTGCTACTTCGCAAAGCCGCAAACTGGATAAAGGCGGCGTGGTTTATCGTCTCGATCCGGTCACTCTGGAAGTGACTCAGGCGATCCATAACGATCTCAAGCCGTTTGGTGCCACCATCAATAACACGACTCAGACGTTGTGGTTTGGTAACACCGTAAACAGCGCGGTCACGGCGATAGATGCCAAAACGGGCGAAGTGAAAGGGCGTCTGGTGCTGGATGATCGTAAGCGCACGGAAGAGGTGCGCCCGTTGCAGCCGCGTGAGCTGGTAGCTGACGATGCCACGAACACGGTTTACATCAGTGGTATTGGCAAAGAGAGCGTGATTTGGGTCGTTGATGGCGAGAATATCAAACTGAAAACCGCCATCCAGAACACCGGTAAAATGAGCACTGGTTTAGCGCTGGATAGTAAAGGCAAACGTCTTTACACCACTAACGCTGACGGCGAATTGATTACCATCGACACCGCCGACAATAAAATCCTCAGCCGTAAAAAGCTGCTGGATGACGGCAAAGAGCACTTCTTTATCAACATCAGCCTTGATACCGCCAATCAGCGTGCATTTATCACCGATTCAAAAGCGGCAGAAGTGTTAGTGGTCGATACCCGTAATGGCAATATTCTGGCGAAGGTTGCGGCACCGGAATCACTGGCTGTGCTGTTTAACCCAGCGCGTAATGAAGCCTACGTGACGCATCGTCAGGCGGGTAAAGTTAGTGTGATTGATGCGAAAAGCTATAAGGTGGTGAAAACGTTCGATACGCCGACTCATCCGAATAGCCTGGCGCTGTCTGCCGATGGCAAAACGCTGTATGTCAGTGTTAAACAAAAATCCACTAAACAGCAGGAAGCTACCCAGCCGGACGATGTGATTCGTATTGCGCTGTAATCGACACAGGGGAGTTTGTCTTTCGTAGGCCGGATGCGGCGCTAGCGCCGCATCCGGCTTTAAACCGAGCAATTATGCAATTAACTCGTCGTTTCAGGCTTAAACACAATTTCCTGTTTTTCTTCATCTTCCTCGATGACTGGCGCAGTGCTGTGAATTTCAGCAACGCGTTTGCGCACACCAAACCAGCCTATAACCAGCAGAATACCGATAATCGGCAGCGCAGCGATGGTGTAAGTCCCGTTCGGGTAATCGAACGCCATCAGCACCAGCACGCACAGCAAAAACAGTAGCGTCAGCCAGGATGTGAAGGGCGCGCCAGGCAGTTTAAAACTGACGTCCGCTGCTTTGCCTTCTTTAATCGCTTTACGCAGGCGCATCTGGCACACGATGATAAACGCCCACGAGGCGATAATTCCCAGCGACGCGAAGTTCAGGACAATCTCAAATACGCGAGACGGCACCAGATAGTTAAGGAATACGCCAACAACATAAACGACCAGCGTCGCCAGGATCCCGGCATACGGCACATGCTGACGGCTCATTTTCGCCATAAAACTCGGTGCGGAACCGCCCATCGCCATCGAGCGCAGAATACGTCCAGTGCAGTACAGACCTGAGTTCAGGCTGGAGAGGGCAGCGGTCAGCACCACAATGTTCATAATGCTGCCGATGTACGGCACACCCAGTTTAGAGAAAAACGTCACGAACGGACTTTGCCCCGCCTGATACGCGCTCCACGGCAATAACATAACCAGCAACACCACGGAGCCGACGTAAAACAGACCAATACGCCAAATCACACTGTTAATCGCTTTAGGCACCATGGTCTGCGGATCTTTACATTCTCCGGCAGCTGTACCAACCATTTCAATGGAGGCAAAAGCAAACACTACGCCCTGAATCAACACCAGCGCAGGCAGCAAACCGTGGGGGAAGAAGCCGCCGTTATCGGTAATTAAATGAAAGCCAGTGGTGTTGCCATCCAGCGGCTGACCGCTACCGAGGAACACTGTACCCACGACCAAAAAGGTCACAATGGCGAGCACTTTAATAAGCGCAAACCAGAACTCCATCTCCGCAAACCATTTCACACCGATCATATTCATGGTGCCAACGATGGTCAGCGCAGCGAGCGCAAAGACCCACTGCGGCACGCCGCCAAACGCACCCCAGTAATGCATATACAGAGCGACGGCGGTAATATCGACAATCCCCGTCATCGCCCAGTTGATGAAGTACATCCAGCCAGCAACGTAAGCAGCTTTCTCTCCTAAAAACTCTCGGGCATAAGAGACAAAACTGCCACTGGAAGGGCGATGTAATACTAACTCACCCAATGCACGCAGAATAAAAAACGAAAACAAGCCACATACTAAATAAACCAGTGCCAGCGCAGGACCTGCCATTTGCAGTCGGGTTCCTGCACCTAAAAACAAACCGGTGCCAATCGCGCCGCCGATGGCGATCATCTGCACCTGGCGATTGCCCATCGCTTTGTGATACCCCTCTTCGTGGGCATTAAGCCAGCGGCGTTTCGCGGCGTGTTGATCTGAAGTGTCGGTGTCGTGTTTACTCATTGCTCTCCCTGATTGCTTTAATGAAAAAGTCATATAAGTTGCCATGAACAATGTTTATTCATCCTGGCGATGACAAGATTCACCATTATTCTTTATGGGTATAACTGTCGGCGCAGAATCCTACCCGTTATCGTGTAACGATGCAAAATAATCCCGCTATAAATGTGTGGGGATAATGGCGGCTAGCGACAAAGTCGCAACCTGATGAAATTATGACGGAAAAACCACTTTTGGTTCGATGATACTCGACGGTCGCCGACTTTTTCACCACTCGTTCGTTGCTCTGAACGCCAGTGGTTGCAGTGGACACTGGTGTGGTTGGTCGTCGCTGATTATCATTGAATAGTGAAGGACTAGCGTATGACTGGTTTCAGGGGTAATACGCCAAAGACCAATACAATTGCTGATTAGAAATGTCAGTTACCGACGTTACAGAAAATGCCAAAAAATGTAAGAGGGATATAGGGTGATAAACGCGCTATTGCCCAATAGAAACTTCTTGAATTAGTCCCGTTCCAGGGACATTACAACCCTTAAAACATTACTTCAATATAATTAATGTGTATATCATTCTCGATATTAATTTATGAAGTGAATTTGATATATTCCGAATTCTTAATTTACATTACTAATGTATGGGGCATAACGTTAAGATGGCTATGTGCAGATTAAGATATCAGGGTGGGGCGGTAGCGTTTACAGATATTAATTAATTGATGAAAATTATGTTATCCGTGCAATCATTTACATCAACTATTGATATTGAAGATAGATAAATAAAGATGCTGAGAACTAATGTTAAGGAATCGTAATGGAAATCGTTGAGAACTTGCTTTGATTTCATTGTCTATGAAGATGATGCCATCAATACTGCACAAAGTGGAAATGTTGAACATCAAAGAGAACCCTATTTAATAAATAATAAAAGAGCGTTTGTTTTTTATCTGAAAAATATTATCTCCAGGAGGAAGGATATGTCATTAAGGAGAATGACATCTGGTGAATTAACATTAGCCAGATCGATTTTTGAGAATACACTTGATTATAACAAGGTATGGATCCACAATGAAAAATATTTGCCAGGTCAAGGGGAAAGAACAGCGATGACTCCAAACGGGGAAATGTATTATCCTGATGCTGTTTATAGTTCAGATTTTTCATCGCAAGCAATGCCTGGCGATCGTGAAACAGTAGCAGGTGCTTCTCACTTGTTTATCCATGAAATGATGCATGTTTGGCAATATCAGAAAGGGTATTCAGTTAAGTTACGTGGTTTATTTTCCTGGGCGGCAAATTATCATTACGATCTTAATTTACAGTCAATTTCTTCTTATTCCATGGAACAACAAGCATCTATAGTTTCTGATTATTGGCTATTGATTAACTATGGACTGGTAGCTGATTTGGCAAATGTTAACTATGTAGGTGATACAACTGAATCAGTGGACACTTTATCGAAAAAATACAAAAAGGTACTTAATTTATTTCCTGCGGGCGTCATATGAAGAGATTCTTTTTGTTGCTCTTTTTGTCGGGATGCACTGTTGGTGATTATGTTCGCCCATTGTTGCCCGGTAATATATATTTACAAGACGGACGGGTTTGTTCAAAACCAGACGATGGGAATATGATTTCAAATTATATTTTGTATGAAGGTAAATATGGCAATGCAATAAAACTGAAAAGAGTGACTGGTCAGTTCGATCCCGTATGCATTGACATAAATAAGCTATCTCCAGATGTTATTTATATCGGAAAATATATGCTCTCTTCCGGAAGTGATAAAGAATACTATGGTTTTAGCATAATTAGGTCAGGGGAGCGTATTTTAAGACTTGATGATAATCATACTAAATAACAAATTAAATAGTTTCATTGATTTTATTAATGTGCTTTAGGTGAATATTTTCATCAGGTTAACATGACTATGGTATATATAGTTGATAGTATCTTCAGTAGCATTCATAAGTATTGAGATGTTTTATGCCAACTACGAATATATTGCATATTTTACTCTCTGTAAGATTTCTTATTAGCACTTGGCCATTTCTAGTTAAAAGGATTAATTATGAGTTTTACAGCTACAGATTATCCATCCGGTGCACTAATTGGATCGGGTACACATAACGTGACTTTGAGCGGCAGTGCAGTTTCTGATGGAATGTTACTGTTTGCAAGCTTGGGGGGTACAGAAACAGTAGGGGAACTATTTACTTATTCTATTAAATTAAAAACTCCTGACATCCTGAACCTGGGCTATGTTTCCCCCGCAGCCAACCTGCAGCTCAAACCGATGGTGGGCAAAGATCTGTGCGTCCATATCGAATTGGATGACGGCGGAAAACGTTATATCAGCGGGCTGGTGACGGCGGCACGCGTGGCTGGTCATCAAGGACGTTCGGTGGTGTATGAACTGCGGATCGAACCGTGGTTAAAAATACTGACCCACACTAGTGACTACAAAGCGTTTCAGAATAAAAACGTGGTGGACATTCTGGATGAGGTACTGGATGAGTACCCCTGGCCAGTCGAAAAACGACTGGTGGAAAATTATCCGACTCGTGCCTGGCAGGTGCAGTACGGTGAAACAGATTTCGATTTTATTCAGCGCCTGATGCAGGAATGGGGTATCTACTGGTGGTTTGAGCACAGCGAGAACAGTCACACGTTAGTGCTGGCTGATGCCATTAATGTCCACAAGGCATGCGCAGATTCGCCGCTGGTGTGTTATTACCAGAAAGGGCTGAAACTGGACAAGGAGTTTATCCATACCATCACAGCAAATGAAAGCCTGCGCAGCGGACAGTGGGTGCTGAATGATTTCGACTTTATGAAGCCGCGTTCACTGCTGAAGAGCACCGTGGCTAATCCGCGTGAAACCGGCCTTGCTGAATATGAGCACTATGAATGGCCGGGAGACTACTTCACAAAGAGTGAAGGTGAAATGCTGACACGCATCCGCATGGAAGAACAGCGTAGCCCCGGTAGTCGGGTACAGGGCAGCGGCAATATTCGTACCCTGATGACAGGTTTTACCTTCACCCTGGAAAACTATCCGACAGCCGAAGTGAACCGGGAATATCTGCTGGCACAGACCACGCTATTTATACAGGACAATGCGCAACACAGCGGCCAGGAGCAGCACTTCTCTTACTCAACCAGCTTTGAGTTACATCCCACCAATGAAGTTTACCGTCCGCAGCGAACCCTGAGCAAACCCCACACCAAAGGCCCACAGAGCGCCATCGTGACCGGCCCGGCGGGACAGGAAATCTGGACAGATAAATATGGAAGGGTGAAAGTTCAGTTTGGCTGGGATCGTTACGGTAAGAATGATGAAAACAGTTCCTGCTGGGTCCGTGTCAGTTATCCGTGGGCGGGTAAAGGATTCGGTGGCATTCAGATCCCGCGCATTGGTCAGGAAGTTCTGGTGGATTTCAAAAATGGTGATCCGGATTTACCCATTATCGTGGGGCGGACATACAACCAGGACACCATGCCACCGTGGGGACTACCGGGCGCAGCGACGCAAAGCGGGTTTTACAGCCACACCATTGGCGGCGGCCCAACCAATGCTAACGCCCTGCGTTTTGAGGATAAAACTGGCGGAGAAGAAGTCTGGTTGCATGCCGAGAAAGATCAACGCATTGAAGTAAATAATAATGAAAGCCATTGGGTGGGCAATAATCGCCTTAAAGTTATTGATAAAACAGAAACAGCGATTATTGGTGAGAAGCGTTCTCTTACAGTTCAGACGGATGATATCTCTCTCGCCGGAGGGGATAAAACGATTCAGACAGTGCAGAATCTACGCCTTGCTGCGGGAGATTCCATTATTCTTAGCTGCGGAGAAACTATCCTGCAAATGACCAGTGACGGAATATTTAATATAACCTGTAAGAATTTTAATATTACTGCAACAGAGAATGGAAAAATAAATACACAATCAGGGCAGCTTGATTTAAATATGAATGACAGAGCGGCAGATATACCTCCGCCTGGAACATTAGAGAAAACAGCCCTTCAGTCGGCAATAGATGTCACCTTCATGACTAAAAAATAAATAAAAACCCATCAATAAATAATTCATTAATTAAAAAGGACTCATACCATTATGACGGAGTACTATCTCAATGAAACTGTTGTAACTTTTCCTGGAAATATTATTCAGGACAGTACGATTAATATGCTGCGCCTCAGCGATCCCGACGCAGCACTCATTATCAGCCGGGGCCAGATGCAGGAAGGAGATGAATTAGCATCTCAGGTTGAACAGCAAATGAAAAAGCTGGAAAAGCAGGTAAAAGAACTGCGCTACACGCCCGTGCAGGTGACCCGCGTGGGGATTAATGACGCAGAGGAAGGGCTGGAAATACAGAGCCAGTTTCTCCGGGGTAACGAGCATGTGTACCAGTGTCAGGTGGCATTT
>NZ_RHJQ01000024.1:0-30944 GCF_004211995.1 Escherichia sp. E14S1 | reverse complement strand
TTGTTAAAGAGCAGTTGCGACGCGGCTTTCAGCTCACTGTCGCGAGGTGGCGTATATTACGCTTTCCTCTTTCAGAGTCAACCCTGAATTTCAGGATTTTTCTCTTCAACCGAACCGGCTGTTTGTGTGAAGTGATTCACATCCGCCGTGTCGATGGAGGCGCATTATAGGGAGTTCTCCGTAGGTCGCAATAGAAAAATTGCAAAAAAATGACTGACTGCTGCATTCCCCAGCAACCCCCCGCTTTATACCTTTTTACGCACAGAGTTATCCACAATCATCAGCATAATTTCTGCATTTCTCACACGGTAAGCACAGTCAAAATAGTGATCGCCATTGAAAGAGAAAAATTCGCGAGCGTTGCGCAAACGTTTTCGTTACAATGCGGGCGAAAAATAAGGATGCCCCGTTAGGGGCGTTAGCTGAGTTTTTCGCGAAAAATTCAGCTAACGCTCTCTGTAATAGTCAAATCCAGGGGATTTACCATGCAACAACGTCGTCCAGTCCGCCGCGCTCTGCTCAGTGTTTCTGACAAAGCCGGTATCGTCGAATTCGCCCAGGCACTTTCCGCACGCGGTGTGGAGCTGCTGTCTACAGGGGGCACTGCCCGTCTGTTAGCAGAAAAAGGTCTGCCGGTAACCGAAGTTTCCGATTACACCGGCTTCCCGGAGATGATGGATGGACGCGTGAAGACCCTGCATCCGAAAGTACATGGTGGCATTCTGGGCCGTCGCGGCCAGGACGATGCCATTATGGAAGAACATCAGATCCAGCCTATCGATATGGTGGTTGTTAACCTGTATCCGTTCGCCCAGACCGTTGCTCGTGAAGGCTGCTCGCTAGAAGATGCGGTTGAGAACATCGATATCGGCGGCCCAACCATGGTGCGCTCCGCCGCCAAGAACCATAAAGATGTCGCAATCGTCGTGAAGAGCAGCGACTACGACGCCATTATTAAAGAGATGGATGCCAACGAAGGATCGCTGACGCTTGCAACCCGTTTCGACCTCGCTATCAAAGCCTTCGAACACACTGCCGCCTACGACAGCATGATTGCCAACTACTTCGGCAGCATGGTTCCGGCCTATCACGGTGAAAGCAAAGAAGCCGCAGGTCGCTTCCCGCGTACGCTGAATCTGAACTTCATTAAGAAGCAGGATATGCGCTACGGCGAGAACAGCCACCAGCAGGCTGCCTTCTATATAGAAGAGAATGTAAAAGAAGCCTCCGTTGCCACAGCAACCCAGGTTCAGGGTAAGGCCCTCTCTTATAACAACATCGCCGATACCGATGCAGCGCTGGAGTGCGTGAAAGAGTTCGCCGAGCCGGCATGTGTGATTGTTAAGCACGCCAACCCTTGCGGCGTGGCTATCGGTAATTCCCTTCTTGATGCTTACGATCGCGCGTACAAAACCGACCCAACCTCCGCATTCGGCGGCATTATTGCTTTTAACCGCGAGCTGGATGCTGAAACCGCACAGGCCATCATTTCTCGTCAGTTTGTCGAAGTGATTATTGCGCCGTCCGCCAGCGAAGAAGCCCTGAAAATCACCGCCGCCAAGCAGAACGTACGCGTTCTGACCTGCGGTCAGTGGGGCGAACGTATTCCGGGTCTTGATTTCAAACGCGTGAACGGCGGTCTGCTGGTTCAGGATCGCGATCTGGGGATGGTCGGTGCGGAAGAACTGCGCGTCGTCACCAAACGTCAGCCGACCGAACAGGAACTGCGTGATGCGCTGTTCTGCTGGAAAGTAGCGAAATTCGTGAAATCCAACGCTATCGTCTATGCCAAAAACAATATGACCATCGGCATTGGCGCGGGCCAGATGAGCCGCGTGTACTCCGCGAAAATCGCCGGTATTAAAGCCGCCGATGAAGGCCTGGAAGTGAAAGGTTCCTCTATGGCTTCTGACGCGTTCTTCCCGTTCCGTGACGGTATTGATGCCGCCGCTGCGGCGGGCGTGACCTGCGTAATCCAGCCTGGCGGTTCTATCCGCGATGACGAAGTGATTGCCGCCGCCGACGAGCACGGTATTGCGATGCTCTTCACCGACATGCGCCACTTCCGCCATTAATGGAGCAATAGATGAAAGTATTAGTGATTGGTAACGGCGGGCGCGAGCACGCACTGGCCTGGAAAGCGGCCCAGTCGCCGCTGGTTGAAACTGTTTTTGTTGCTCCGGGTAACGCAGGCACTGCGCTGGAACCCATGCTGCAAAACGTCGCTATCGGCGTGACCGATATCCCGGCGCTGCTGGATTTCGCGCAAAACGAAAAGGTAGATCTAACCATCGTCGGCCCGGAAGCGCCGCTGGTGAAAGGCGTGGTTGATACCTTCCGCGCCGCCGGGCTGAAAATCTTCGGCCCAACCGCAGGTGCCGCACAACTTGAAGGCTCGAAAGCGTTTACCAAAGATTTCCTGGCCCGCCATAAGATCCCTACGGCGGAATACCAGAACTTCACCGAGGTAGAACCTGCACTGGCGTATCTGCGTGAGAAAGGCGCGCCAATCGTCATTAAAGCTGACGGTCTGGCTGCCGGGAAAGGCGTTATCGTGGCGATGACGCTGGAAGAAGCCGAAGCGGCTGTTCACGATATGCTGGCGGGCAACGCTTTTGGCGACGCGGGTCATCGCATTGTGATCGAAGAGTTCCTCGACGGCGAAGAAGCGAGTTTTATCGTGATGGTGGACGGCGAGCATGTGCTGCCGATGGCCACCAGCCAGGATCACAAACGCGTAGGCGATAAAGATACCGGGCCAAACACTGGCGGAATGGGCGCTTACTCTCCTGCGCCAGTGGTAACTGATGAAGTTCATCAGCGCACCATGGAACGTATCATCTGGCCAACCGTGAAAGGCATGGCGGCGGAAGGCAACACCTACACCGGTTTTCTCTATGCGGGCCTGATGATCGACAAACAGGGCAACCCGAAGGTTATCGAATTTAACTGCCGCTTTGGCGATCCGGAAACTCAGCCGATTATGCTGCGCATGAAGTCAGATCTGGTTGAGCTCTGCCTGGCAGCCTGTGAAGGTACGCTGGACGAGAAAACGTCAGAGTGGGATGAACGTGCATCTCTCGGCGTGGTGATGGCTGCGGGCGGGTATCCGGCTGATTACCGCACCGGCGATGTGATCCACGGCCTGCCGCTGGAAGAAGTGGCAGGCGGCAAAGTGTTCCACGCTGGCACGAAACTGGCGGATGACGAGCAGGTAGTGACCTGCGGCGGGCGCGTACTGTGCATCACCGCGCTGGGTCATACCGTGGCAGAGGCGCAGAAACGCGCCTATGCCTTAATGACCGATATCCACTGGGATGACTGCTTCTGCCGGAAAGATATCGGCTGGCGCGCTATCGAACGCGAGCAGAACTAACGCGACAGTTTTGCCAATAGCGTTTTACGCGTGATCCCTAACTGACGGGCGGCTTCGGTTTTGTTGCCGCCCGTTTTCTCCAGTGCCGCCAGAATCACCTCTTTTTCCACTTCCACCAGCGGCTGAATATCCTGACTTTGCGCCAGCGGGATCGGCGTACTCGCAATCGCCAGCGGCAGCTCGCGTTCGGAAATATATTCCCCGGTCAGCAGCACCACCGCCCGTTCCACCGCATTTTCCAGCTCGCGAATATTTCCCGGCCAATCGTAATGAATCAACAGATCCATTGCCTGTGGCGTAAAGCCTTTTACCGCTTTGCGATTGCGTTCAGCAAACCGCTGAAGAAAATGGTTAGCCAGCAGAGGAATATCCTCCCGCCGTTGCCGCAGCGATGGCACTTCAATCGCCACCACGTTCAGGCGATAGTAGAGATCCTGGCGAAAACGCCCGGCATTTACCTCTGCGGCAAGATCGCGATGGGTCGCGGCAATCAGCCGGACATCGACCGAAATAGTCTGGTTGCTGCCGACACGCTGAACTTCACGCTCCTGAATCGCACGCAGCAGACGGACCTGCATCATCGGCGAGATATCGCCAATTTCATCGAGAAACAGCGTGCCGCCATCCGCCTCAACAAAGCGCCCTTCCCGCCGTTTGTCGGCCCCGGTAAACGCCCCTTTTTCGTGACCGAACAATTCAGATTCCAGCAAGGATTCGTTGAGTGCCGCACAGTTGAGCGTTACCAGCGGTTTTTCGCTACGTGCGCTACTGGCGTGAATCGCCCTGGCGACCAGCTCTTTACCGGTACCGGAATCGCCGTGGATCAGCACCGTAGCTTCCGATGGCGCGACAAGGGCAATTTCACCGAGCAGGTGTTGCATCGCTGCGCTTTTACCGACCATACCGAACTGGCTGGCGGACACCGCAGGTATTTCAGCATCGACACTGTGCGTATGCGCGAGCGCCTTTTCCAGCGTCGCCTGCAGGTTATCGAAATCCAGCGGTTTGATGAGATAATCCAGCGCCCCGGTTTTCAACGCCTCTACCGCCGTCTCGACGCTGGAGTAAGCGGTCATAATCAGTACCGGAATCGCCGGATTTAACGCTTTGATCTCTTTCAGCGTGGCGATGCCGTCCATTTCTGCCATTCGCACATCGCAAAGCACAAGATCAAAAACCTGTTCCCGCACCTGCTCCAGCGCCTGTCGCCCGCTGTTCGCCAGCGCGACGTTATAGCCCCAGCCGCGCAGCAAAGCCTGCAAAATAGTGCAGTGGCTAATGTCATCATCCACCACCAGAATATCGATATTATCGTGCGTCATCCTTGTGGGTCCTTACGCGTAATATTGACCGGAAGCCAGAGGGTGAACGTTGCGCCTTTCCCCTCCTGGCTTGCGACCTGAATTGTACCACCGTGTTGTTCAACAATATTATGCACGACCGCCAGCCCCAGCCCGGTGCCTTCGGCTTTAGTGGTGAAGTACGGGGTGAAGATGGCTTCAAGCTGATCCGCCGCAATTCCCTTACCGCTGTCAGTAACACTAATTTTCACGCCTGCGCCGCTTTCGCTGGCCGTCACGCTAATCACGCCATGCTGACCAATCGCCTGAATGGCATTGAGATAGAGATTCAACAGGACCTGAGTCAGCCTGTCCGGATCGGCCTGAATTTCCGGCAACATGTCGTTGGCGGTAAAGCGTAACTGGATCTCCCGGCTGTTTGCATCCTGGCTTACCAGCTGTAATGAGTGGTTAATCAGAGTGTTGAGATCCACCCCCTGCAAAGCCAGATGCGTTGGTTTAACCAGTTCCAGCAGCTCGCTTACCACGCGGTTTAAACGGTCGGCTTCTTTCGCCATCACCTGCGCCAGTTGATGCGCTTCTCCCCCTGCTGGCGCACGTTCGGCAAAATATTTCGCCAGCCCTTTAATCGAGGAAAGCGGGTTACGGATTTCGTGGGCAACGCCTGCCGCCAGATGCCCCAGCGCCACCAGCTTCTCTTTGCGCTTCATTTCATCCTGCAACAGCTGGCGCGAGCGCAGATACCGGCGATACCAGAAGAATGACAACACGCTTGCCAGCATGACCGTCGCCAGAGCGAAGAGGATAATCAGGGTATTGCGCTTTTCCCCACTCTGGGTTGCAACCAAATCGCTGGCGTCAACGGCGATGAAAATAGCCTGTTGTGCTTCTGCCTGTGGCACAGCTTTGCCGTTACAGCGCGGCATATTGTGCATACCATGCCGCCAGGGCGATGACATTGGCTGGAACAAACGATAGACCTCAAGCGCAGGCGTTTTTTCTGCATCCTCAAGCAGTCTCCAGCGGGAGTTTTCCTCTGGCTTTAACTGCTGCATTTCATCCGGCGAATAGAGTGCACGCCCAACCATTTCGGGGTCGCTATGAAGAATAATGATGCCCTGTGCATCGGTGACCGCAAACCACAACACCCCAGGCTGGCCAGCCATCTCTTCCAGAAGCGCCTGTTGCTGCACATGGTGCATTCGCATCCCCATCCCTACGCGGCTTCCTGACTCCAGAGCGCGAATGAGCACATTACCTTTTTCCAGTAATGCCTGACGGTCAGCCTCGCTTGCCCGCCCATAATCACGAATCACAGTTACCGCAAACAATCCCACCAGCCCAACAATGACCACGGGGAGGATCGCGCTTAACCATTTGGCTAAGGTGTCTTTAGAACGTCGCATAAAACGTATCTTCTTCTTTGCCTGTTCATCCCTTTTTGACAGCAGAAATCATGCCATCTTTTAGCAGCGCTTACCCTGCGCTGTAACACAAAGACTTAAGTTTCAATGAGTAAAAATGACTCGCTACCCACAGCAGGCGAGTCATTTTTACTCGCTTATCACGCCAGATTGCCCGTCATATCAGCGTTTCGTTGTTGGCACGAAAGATGCAATACCCAAAGTAAGACAACCACTGGAGGATTAACCATGAAACGGAACACGAAAATTGCCCTGGTGATGATGGCGCTTTCAGCAATGACGATGGGATCGACATCTGCATTTGCTCACGGCGGACACGGTATGTGGCAGCAAAATGCCGTGCCTTTGACCAGCGAACAACAGACAGCGTGGCAGAAAATCCATAATGACTTTTACGCTCAAAGCAGCGCACTGCAACAGCAACTGGTGACGAAGCGTTATGAATACAATGCCCTGTTAGCCGCTAATCCACCGGATAGCAGCAAAATTAACGCGGTCGCCAAAGAGATGGAGGCTTTGCGTCAGTCGTTAGATGAGTTACGGGTGAAACGGGATATTGCGATGGCTGAAGCGGGTATTCCGCGCGGTACCGGAATGGGCATGGGTTACGGCGGCTGCGGTGGTGGTGGCGGTCATATGGGAATGGGCCACTGGTAAATCAGAACGTTTTCTCGTTGGGTTGCCAGCGACAGAAATCAGAGTTTGCCACTAACAGTAATTGCGAACCTTCGGGCGCTTCCAGCCATGCCACGCTGACATCAACAGAAGAGCGGCTCTGGCGGCGCTCGATATGCGCTATCGCCTGCGAATCTAAATCAGGTTTAATGGTTTGCCCTTCGCAGGTGGTCACGGTCTGTTCCATCGCATGCCAGCGCCCCTGACGCAGCACGACTCTCCCCTGACGTAAGGCATCGCTAATCTGGCGGATTTGGTCAGCACGATAACGATATAAATCAATTTGGTCGTTAGAAAGCTGCTGCTTTTCCCCGTCGGATTCACGTTGCATAAAGCTCAGATCGCCGCGATCGTCAAAACGCGCGCGAATGTTCACCGGCGGTTCGCTGTAAACATTGATATTGATAAGCGTGAGGTTATCGCCCTGCCAGCGATACTCTCGCGTCGTGGTATCGCCATTGCGCCACGGGCTAAATACGGCAAGCAGATGGACATTATCGCCGCTGTCTTTTCGCCAGATGCGTACCGCGCCCTGATCTTCAGCAAATCCACTGGCGGTAAAGGGAGGAAGTGAGGAGTTATGGCTACAAGCAGTAAGAAACAGCGCGCCTGCCAGCATCAATGAGCGACGCCAGAAAGACAAAAGGGGTGAAACCACCCCTTCGTTAAAACTGTTCACTGCCACGCAATCTTACTTAACTGCGTCTTTCAGTGCCTTGCCAGAAACAAATGCCGGTACGTTCGCAGCGGCGATTTTGATTTCTTTACCGGTCTGCGGGTTGCGGCCAGTACGCTCAGCGCGGTGGTTCACTTTGAAGGTACCGAAACCAACCAGTTGTACAGCATCGCCTTCTTTCAGAGACTCAGTAATTGCAGCCAGAGTGGACTCCAGAGCAGCTTTAGCCTGGGTTTTGGACAGTTCTGCTTTCTCTGCAATTACATCAATCAGTTGAGTCTTGTTCATAAGTTATCCTTACAATGTGTTTATCGCTTGCTAAGCATCGAGTGCGACGGAAATGCCAGAATAGCACTCTCCTGCATACGCGCACCGATAGCCACTTTTTTTCGCCCCCCAAATGTAGACCAGACGGGGGGCGAAAGGGAAGACTCCAGGTACGACAAATCAGGCGTTAATTCACGTTTTCTGGTCTTATTGCTGAAAAATTATACCAATATTGCTCTCGCCCGTCTCACGCAGGTCTGCCCTAAGGCCTTTTATCAGCTCGATATCGCGTTCTTCGCACTCAGCTAAAAGTCGGAATATTTCCCACTGAATGTCCCATTCTTGCTCTACAGCTGGGTTTTCTTTCAGCTCTTCATCGCTCATTTCGCGACCAGCCTGAGTCATTTCCAGCATCGCAACGGTCGTGATGGAGGTCTTACTCACTTCCACCGCGTGTTCGAGCGTTTCACCGCTCAAACGCGAATGGACCAGTTCACTTAACGCCACGCAGGCATCGATTGCCGGATAAACGCCGTACAGATCGAAATCGTCCGCTGAAGGAATCGCTTCTTCAAATTTCTCCAGTTGGCTGTCGAAATTCACTTTTGCGTCTTTGACGGTCAGCGTTTCCCAGATGAGATCGAGAATACGCCGATAAATTTGCCCATCGCCAAAACCGGTTTGCTGGCAGAACATAGCGTAATTGGGGTACATGCGTTCGCACAGACAAGCCATGAAAGTGACATGCTGCCAGCTTTCCAGGCGCTCCAGACGCAGATGAATTGGGTTTTGTAACATGTTGAGTTCTCAAATACGGAAATTATCCGCAGTTTACCTGAATTAGGGCTGATTTGCTGTATAGCGCACGAACGCCGGACGTTCCGAGGCCACCGCGTCCGCCCAGCGCGTTGGCTCCGGCAGACGATAGCCTTTCATGCAGCGTTGTACCCACGCCAGCGCGCTATCCACACTGACCCGATGGCCAGTAGAAATAAACAGAGGGTTACAGCGCGCTTTGCTGCGCCAGACCCAGCCCAGCTGCTCGCCTTTATCCATCAGCAGGGCCAGTGCACCCGGTTCGCTGGAGAGTGGTTCGAATTTACCGCAGAGCCGCTTTTTCGCCACGCCAATGGTCGGCACATCCACCAATAAGCCAAAATGGCTGGCGACGCCAAGACGGCGCGGATGCGAGATCCCGTGACCATCGACAAACACTAAATCCGGCTTTTGCGACAGCATCTCCCACGCTGCCAGCAGCGCAGGATATTCGCGAAAGGAAAGAAAACCTGGAATGTAAGGCATGGTGGTAGCGATGCGGGCCACTTTATACTCCACCAGCTCAAGCGAGGGGTATTTCAGCAGCACCATCGCCGCTCGCGTCACTTCTCCGCCCTGCTCAAACCCGACATCGGCTCCAGCGATCAGCTCCGGCGGATCTTTATCGAGTCGATCCTCGCGGATCACAGAAGAAGCCAGTTCGATTTGTTGAGCGCGTAATGACGCGAGATCCATAACCACTCCTTACTGATGATAAGGCGCAGACAGGCGATGCACTGCCTCCACAAATACGCCAGCATGTTCTGGCGGCACATCCTGATGGATACCGTGGCCGAGGTTAAAGACGTGGCCTTCACCGTGACCGAAACCGGCAAGGATTGTCGCCACTTCTTCTTCAATGCGGGCAGGCGGCGCGTACAACATTGACGGGTCCATATTGCCCTGCAGCGCGACTTTATCACCCACGCGGCGGCGTGCATCGGCGATGTCCGTTGTCCAGTCGAGGCCCAGCGCATCGCAACCGGTTTCTGCCATGGCTTCCAGCCACTGTCCGCCACCTTTGGTAAACAGCGTGACCGGTACGCGGCGACCGTCGTTTTCACGCAGTAAACCATCAACAATTTTATGCATGTAATAGAGCGAGAACTGTTGATAATCGCGCCCGGTTAGCACGCCGCCCCAGGTGTCGAAAATCATCACTGCCTGAGCACCGGCTTTAATCTGCGCATTCAGGTACAGAGTGACGCTTTTCGCCAGTTTATCGAGTAGCGCGTGCAGCGCCTGCGGATCGGCATACATCATTTTTTTAATCACGGTGAACGCTTTGCTGCTGCCGCCTTCGACCATGTAGGTCGCCAGCGTCCACGGGCTGCCGGAAAAACCAATCAGCGGCACTTCGCCTTTCAGTTCGCGACGAATGGTACGCACCGCGTTCATCACGTAACCCAGCTCATCTTCCGGGTCCGGAATTGGCAGTTTATCGATGTCAGCTTTGCAGGTGACTGGTGTGGTAAAACGCGGACCTTCCCCGGCTTCAAAATAGAGCCCTAACCCCATCGCGTCCGGCACGGTGAGGATATCGGAAAAGAGGATCGCCGCATCCAGCGGGTAGCGACGCAGCGGCTGCAAAGTCACTTCGCACGCCAGCTCGGCGTTTTTGCACAGCGACATAAAATCGCCCGCCTGGGCGCGCGTGGCTTTGTATTCCGGTAGATAGCGGCCCGCCTGGCGCATCATCCATACTGGAGTGACATCAACGGGCTGGCGCAGCAGCGCCCGCAGATAACGATCGTTTTTAAGTTCGGTCATTTTGGCTGTTCCTTAGTGCGTCAGGCAGTCAGTGTATCATCACTCATACTCTGCCCGACACATCGCCACCGTATCTTCTATCAGACGGCGCGCTACGGTGCCGGGCGGTGGAAGTAACGGCAAATCGTCATAGCGATACCAGTTCGCCTCGAGCAATTCTTTCGGGTCGATCACGATGTCGCCGCTGTCATATTCCGCCATAAACGCGGTCATTAAAGACTGAGGAAACGGCCACGGCTGGGAAGTCACGTACCGCAAGTTTTTGACTTTGATGCCGCTCTCTTCCATCACTTCCCGCGCGACTGCCTGTTCGAGGGTTTCGCCCACTTCGACGAATCCGGCGAGTACCGTATGGACACCGTTACGATGCCGGGTATGCTGAGCAAGTAGGATTGAATCATCGCGACGGATGGCAACGATAATGCAGGGAGCGATTTGTGGGTAGTAACGCTCACGGCAGTGGCTGCATAGCATCGCCCATTCGGTTTTGCTCGGATACATGTCATGCCCGCAGTAACCGCAGTATTTATGCGAGCGATAAAACTCCGCCAGTTGCACACCACGTCCGGCTAATTGAAACAGCCCGACATCCAGATCAATGACCTGGCGCACCGAGCCCATATCGTGACGGCGCTGCTGTTGCACTAGCCAAACAGGTTCTCCCTGCCATTCGCCGATTTGTAGTGCGCGCTGACCCACAAGATCGAAATTTGCCGCTTCGCCGTATGGTAATTCTCCCTTCGGCAACCATAATTTTTGTTCATGACTGACTACCCACCAGCCGTGATCTAATTTTTCAATTATACGATCCATAGCTCTTGCACTACCTTTGCATCACTGGCATGTTTAACATGGTTTTTACATTTCTCACTGAGCAGTTTTTGAAGACAAACTTGCGGAGTCAATCATGCTTAACCAGCTCGATAACCTGACGGAGCACGTCAGAGGAAGTAACAAACTGGTTGATCGCTGGCTACATGTACGTAAGCATCTGCTCGTGGCTTACTACAATCTGGTTGGCATTAAGCCTGGCAAAGAATCGTACATGAGGCTGAATGAAAAAGCCCTTGATGATTTTTGCCAGAGTCTGGTCGACTACCTGTCTGCCGGACATTTCAGTATTTATGAACGCATTCTTCATAAACTGGAAGGCAACGGGCAACTCGCTCATGCCGCGAAGATTTGGCCGCAACTCGAAGCCAACACGCAACAGATTATGGATTACTACGATTCCAGCCTGGAAACCGCCATCGATCATGATAATTACCTTGAGTTTCAACAGGTTTTATCTGACATCGGCGAGGCGCTGGAAGCGCGCTTTGTGCTGGAAGATAAGCTGATTCTGCTGGTGCTTGACGCCGCCCGCGTCAAACATCCTGCTTGAGTTCTACGCTGTTAACGCGTAATTTACATTCAACGCCCCGTTTGCGGGGCTAATTTCTTGTCGGAGTGCCTTAACTGGCTGAGACCGTTTATTCGGGATCCGCGGAACCTGATCAGGCTAATACCTGCGAAGGGAACAAGAGTTAATCTGCTATCGCATCGCCTTTGCGGCGATCGTCTCTTGCTTCATCCGTCGTCTGACAAGCCACGTCCTTAACTTTTTGGAATGAGCTATGTCTGCAACAAAACTGACCCGTCGCGAACAACGCGCCCAGGCCCATCATTTTATCGACACCCTGGAAGGCACCGCCTTTCCCAACTCAAAACGCATTTACATCACTGGCACACACCCCGGCGTTCGCGTGCCGATGCGTGAGATCCAGCTTAGCCCGACGCTAATTGGCGGCAGCAAAGAACAGCCACAGTACGAAGAAAACGAAGCGATTCCGGTCTACGACACATCTGGTCCGTATGGCGATCCGCAGATCGCTATTAACGTTCAGCAAGGACTGGCAAAGCTGCGCCAGCCGTGGATCGATGCGCGTGGCGATACTGAAGAACTTACCGTGCGCAGTTCCGATTACACTAAAGCGCGGCTGGCTGATGATGGCCTCGACGAGCTGCGTTTTAGCGGCGTATTAACGCCAAAACGCGCCAAAGCAGGACGCCGCGTCACACAACTGCACTACGCCCGCCAGGGCATCATCACACCGGAGATGGAGTTCATCGCCATTCGCGAGAATATGGGCCGCGAGCGCATCCGTAGCGAAGTTTTGCGCCACCAGCATCCGGGAATGAGCTTTGGCGCACGTCTGCCGGAAAATATCACTGCGGAATTTGTCCGTGATGAAGTTGCTGCCGGACGTGCGATTATCCCGGCCAACATTAATCATCCGGAATCGGAGCCGATGATTATTGGTCGCAACTTCCTGGTAAAAGTTAACGCCAATATCGGCAACTCAGCGGTCACCTCTTCCATCGAAGAAGAAGTGGAAAAGCTGGTATGGTCCACGCGCTGGGGAGCGGATACGGTGATGGATCTCTCCACCGGTCGCTATATTCACGAAACCCGCGAGTGGATTTTACGTAACAGCCCGGTGCCGATCGGTACAGTGCCGATCTACCAGGCGCTGGAGAAGGTTAACGGGATCGCCGAAGATCTTACCTGGGAAGCGTTCCGCGACACGCTGCTGGAACAGGCCGAGCAAGGTGTGGATTACTTCACTATCCATGCAGGCGTACTGCTGCGCTATGTACCGATGACCGCGAAACGCCTGACCGGTATCGTCTCTCGCGGCGGTTCGATTATGGCGAAATGGTGCCTCTCCCATCATCAGGAAAATTTCCTCTATCAACACTTCCGCGAAATTTGTGAAATCTGTGCCGCTTATGACGTTTCGCTGTCGCTGGGCGACGGCCTGCGCCCCGGTTCTATTCAAGACGCCAACGATGAAGCGCAGTTTGCCGAGCTGCATACGCTGGGCGAACTAACCAAAATCGCCTGGGAATATGACGTACAGGTGATGATTGAAGGCCCTGGGCATGTGCCGATGCAGATGATTCGCCGCAATATGACCGAGGAGTTAGAGCACTGCCACGAAGCACCGTTCTATACCCTCGGGCCGCTGACTACCGATATCGCGCCGGGTTATGACCACTTCACGTCGGGGATTGGCGCGGCAATGATTGGCTGGTTTGGCTGTGCGATGCTCTGCTACGTAACGCCAAAAGAGCATCTGGGTCTGCCCAATAAAGAAGACGTTAAGCAGGGGCTTATCACCTATAAGATTGCCGCCCACGCCGCCGACCTGGCAAAAGGGCATCCGGGCGCGCAAATTCGCGATAACGCCATGTCGAAAGCCCGCTTCGAATTTCGCTGGGAAGACCAGTTTAATCTGGCCCTCGACCCGTTTACCGCCCGCGCTTATCACGATGAAACCCTGCCGCAAGAGTCCGGCAAAGTCGCCCATTTTTGCTCCATGTGTGGACCGAAATTCTGCTCAATGAAAATCAGCCAGGAAGTGCGCGATTACGCCGCCGCGCAAACTATTGAAGTGGGAATGGCGGATATGTCGGAGAACTTCCGCGCCAGAGGCGGAGAAATCTACCTGCGTAAGGAGGAAGCGTGATGTATCAGCCTGATTTTCCTCCTGTACCTTTTCGTTTAGGACTGTACCCAGTGGTGGACAGCGTACAGTGGATCGAACGTCTGTTGGATGCAGGCGTACGTACTCTCCAGCTACGCATCAAAGATCGGCGCGATGAAGAGGTGGAAGCCGATGTCGTGGCGGCAATTGCGCTGGGCCGTCGCTATAACGCACGATTGTTTATCAACGATTACTGGCGGCTGGCGATTAAACATCAGGCGTATGGCGTCCATTTGGGGCAGGAAGATTTGCAAGCCACCGATCTCAGCGCCATCCGCGCGGCAGGCCTGCGGCTGGGCGTTTCGACCCATGATGATATGGAGATCGACGTCGCGCTGGCAGCACATCCTTCTTATATCGCGCTGGGACATGTGTTCCCGACGCAAACCAAACAGATGCCTTCTGCACCGCAGGGGCTGGAACAACTGGCACGGCACATTGAGCGTCTGGCGGATTATCCCACCGTGGCGATTGGCGGTATCAGTCTGGCGCGCGCGCCTGCGGTGATGGCGACGGGTGTCGGCAGTATCGCCGTCGTCAGCGCCATTACCCAGGCGGCAGACTGGCGTTTGGCAACGGCACAGTTGCTGGAAATTGCAGGAGTTGGCGATGAATGACCGTGAGTTTATGCGTTATAGCCGCCAAATCCTGCTCGACGATATCGCTCTTGAAGGGCAGCAAAAACTGCTCGACAGCCAGGTGCTGATTATTGGCCTGGGCGGGCTGGGTACACCTGCTGCGCTGTACCTGGCGGGCGCTGGCGTCGGGACGCTGGTACTGGCAGATGACGACGATGTGCATTTAAGCAATCTGCAACGACAAATCCTCTTTACCACCGAAGATATCGATCGCCCGAAATCGCGGGTCAGCCAACAGCGACTGACGCAGTTGAATCCCGATATTCAACTGACAGCACTACAACAACGGTTAACGGGTGAGGCGTTAAAAGATGCGGTAGCACGGGCCGATGTGGTGCTCGACTGTACCGACAATATGGCGACTCGCCAGGAGATTAATACCGCCTGCGTGGCACTCAACACGCCGCTTATCACCGCCAGCGCGGTCGGATTTGGCGGTCAGTTGATGGTACTGACGCCGCCCTGGGAGCAGGGGTGTTACCGCTGTCTGTGGCCAGATAACCAGGAGCCAGAACGCAACTGCCGCACGGCGGGCGTGGTTGGCCCGGTGGTCGGAGTTATGGGCACTTTGCAGGCACTGGAAGCAATTAAGTTATTAAGCGGTATAGAGACGCCTGCGGGAGAACTCCAACTGTTCGACGGTAAGTCGAGCCAGTGGCGCAGCCTGGCGTTGCGGCGCGCCAGTGGTTGCCCGGTATGCGGAGGAAGCAATGCAGATCCTGTTTAACGATCAACCGATGCAGTGCGCCGCCGGACAAACTGTTCACGAACTACTGGAGCAACTCGACCAACGACAATCGGGCGCGGCTCTGGCGATTAATCAGCAAATCGTCCCGCGGGAACAATGGGCGCAACATATCGTGCAGGATGGCGACCAGATCCTGCTTTTTCAGGTTATTGCAGGGGGGTGAGATGTTACGTATTGCGGACAAAACGTTTGATTCACATCTGTTTACCGGTACCGGGAAATTCGCCTCCTCACAACTGATGGTGGAGTCTATTCGTGCTTCCGGCAGCCAGCTGGTGACGCTGGCGATGAAACGCGTCGACTTACGCCAACACAACGACGCTATCCTCGAACCGCTTATCGCGGCGGGTGTGACCCTGCTGCCGAATACATCCGGGGCGAAAACCGCGGAAGAAGCCATTTTCGCCGCCCATCTGGCTCGTGAGGCGTTAGGCACAAACTGGCTAAAATTAGAGATTCACCCTGACGCCCGCTGGCTGTTGCCCGATCCCATCGAAACATTAAAAGCTGCCGAAACGCTGGTACAACAGGGATTTGTCGTGCTGCCTTACTGCGGGGCCGATCCGGTATTGTGTAAACGTCTGGAAGAAGTCGGCTGTGCAGCGGTGATGCCGCTCGGCGCACCGATTGGCTCGAATCAGGGACTGGAGACCCGCGCCATGCTGGAGATTATTATCCAGCAGGCCACCGTTCCGGTGGTTGTCGATGCTGGCATCGGCGTTCCCAGCCATGCCGCGCAGGCGCTGGAAATGGGGGCTGATGCGGTGTTAGTGAATACGGCGATTGCCGTCGCGGACGATCCCATCAACATGGCGAAGGCATTTCGTCTGGCAGTAGAAGCAGGCCTGCTGGCACGTCAGTCCGGACCGGGCAGCCGCAGTCATTTTGCCCATGCCACCAGCCCGCTGACCGGATTTCTGGAGGCATCGGCATGAAAACCTTCAGCGATCGCTGGCGACAACTGGACTGGGATGACATCCGCCTGCGTATCAACGGCAAAACGGCTGCTGACGTAGAGCGGGCACTAAATGCCTCGCAACTCACCCGCGACGATATGATGGCGCTGTTATCGCCAGCCGCCAGTGGCTATCTGGAACCACTGGCCCAACGGGCGCAGCGCCTGACCCGTCAGCGATTTGGCAACACAGTTAGTTTCTACGTCCCGCTTTATCTTTCCAATCTTTGCGCTAACGACTGCACGTACTGCGGATTTTCCATGAGCAATCGCATCAAGCGCAAAACGCTGGATGAAGCGGATATTGCCAGGGAAAGCGCCGCTATACGGGAGATGGGCTTTGAACATCTGCTATTAGTCACTGGTGAACATCAGGCGAAAGTGGGGATGGATTACTTTCGTCGTCATCTCCCTGCCCTACGTGAACAGTTCTCTTCACTACAGATGGAAGTACAGCCGCTGGCGGAGGCGGAATACGCCGAGCTAAAACAGCTTGGTCTGGATGGCGTGATGGTTTATCAGGAGACATATCACGAGGCGACTTATGCCCGCCATCATTTGAAAGGCAAAAAACAGGACTTCTTCTGGCGGCTGGAAACGCCGGATCGGCTAGGTCGGGCGGGGATTGATAAGATTGGCCTCGGCGCGCTAATTGGCCTTTCCGACAGCTGGCGCGTTGACTGCTACATGGTTGCCGAACATTTGCTATGGCTGCAACAGCATTACTGGCAAAGCCGCTACTCTGTCTCCTTCCCGCGCCTGCGCCCATGTACTGGCGGCATTGAGCCTGCGTCGATTATGGATGAACGCCAGTTAGTGCAAACCATCTGCGCCTTCCGTCTGCTTGCGCCGGAGATTGAACTGTCACTCTCCACGCGGGAATCACCGTGGTTTCGCGATCGCGTGATTCCGCTGGCGATCAATAACGTCAGCGCCTTCTCGAAAACGCAGCCAGGTGGTTATGCCGATAATCACCCCGAGCTGGAGCAATTCTCACCGCACGACGATCGCAGGCCGGAAGCTGTTGCTGCTGCATTAACCGCCCGAGGTTTGCAGCCGGTATGGAAAGACTGGGATAGCTATCTGGGGCGCGCCTCGCAAAGGCTATGAGACAGAATGTAACAACGTAAATTTATTCCGAGCCGCTACGGAAGATGAAAAACGCAAGGTTGTTGAAAGCGTTGTGTTTTTTTATGGTAGTGCCGTCAGCAGGAATGTTGTCCAGGGCGAAAAGCTTCTTCCTCGTTTCGCCCTGCCTTTCTTAAAAATTCCGTAATGCAAAGTCTGAAGCCATCGCCTGTTGAGCAATGAAAGAGATCTGATTGTAAGAGAGTAAATACTCAACTATGATAGAGACGAAAATAAGAACACATGTTCTCATCTTCCAGGATGCAGCAGACTGAAGAAATTCAGACATCCCGCAACCTGCGATTCTCGCAAGGTCAAGGCAAAGTCCGGTAATGGCGTTCTGAATACCAGAGAATTATCTCTGGCGAAACCCACCTTAAGGTGGGTTTTGTTATTTTGAGGGCTGAGGAAGCTGCTTATTTCTCAATAAATTGTAGGCAATGGTGAAAAATTTCACTGATTTACCTTTCTGTTTTTCAGAAATGGGGTAAGCGCTAGCTACATGCAAACGGAGTTTTTTCTTTTCCCTGAAAGCCCTGAACGCAACAAAGTAAAATGCCTTGTTTCCTCCGTTTAAATCCACTTCAATCACGGCATAGCTACCATACCCGGCATGAATAACGTTGCTTTCTGGCAGCGCCAAAATGGTTCTTTTTAAGTGTTTTCGCGCTAAGTTATAACGGTGCTGGCAGAAGGGACGAGATTCTTTAGGCGCGTAGTACATTAACGATTGTTTTTCTTCGTTCGTCTGATGTTCATAATCTTTTGTGAAGCAGTGAAGAGATTAGGTAACCCAAAAGCGATACTCTAAAGGCTGTTTGCCCTCATGATGCTGAACGTAGACAGCCAGATGAGCATCAAGAAACGATAAATCACGAATATCACCATCCGGATGTCTAAAAGGTCGCCACTTCTCCACTTCCTGTTTCATTCTCGTTCCTTAAGAAAGTTACACAGGAATAGTATCGAATCCTTGCCGAGTTTGACTCAATTAGTTCAGTCAGTTTCAGGATATTAGACATCTCTACATTGATTATGGGTATCCAGAAATTCATTAAATATTCTGACAAATGCTCTTTCCCTGAACTACACCCATAAAAAAACCCGCCGAAGCGGGTTTTTACGTTACTTGCGGATTAACGATTACTCGTTGTCAGAACCGCCCAGACCTGCGTTCAGCAGTTCTGCCAGGCTGGCAGATGCGTCTTCTGCAGTCACCTGCGGTGCAGCCGGAGCTTCACCCGCAGCACGGCGACGCATACGATCCTGGTGGTACGCGTAACCGGTACCTGCCGGGATCAGACGACCCACGATAACGTTCTCTTTCAGGCCGCGCAGTTCGTCGCGTTTGCCCGCAACGGCTGCTTCGGTCAGCACGCGAGTGGTCTCCTGGAACGATGCCGCGGAGATGAAGGACTCGGTTGCCAGAGACGCTTTGGTGATACCCAGCAGATCGCGGGAGTAAGTTGCACCCACTTTGCCGTTCGCTTCCAGTTCGCGGTTTGCGATCTTGACGCGAGAGTATTCAACCTGTTCGCCTTCCAGGAAGTCGGAGCTGCCCGCGTTAACGATGGTAGCTTTACGCAGCATCTGACGAACGATAACTTCGATGTGTTTATCGTTAATCTTAACGCCCTGCAGACGGTATACGTCCTGTACTTCGTTAACGATGTAACGAGTAACAGCATGAACACCACGCAGGCGCAGAATGTCGTGCGGCGCTTCCGGACCATCGGAAATTACGTCACCACGTTCTACACGTTCACCTTCGAACACGTTGAGCTGACGCCATTTCGGAATCATCTCTTCGTACGGATCGCTACCGTCTACCGGGGTGATAACCAGACGACGTTTACCTTTGGTTTCTTTACCGAAGGAAACGATACCGCTGATTTCAGCCAGGATTGCCGGCTCTTTCGGACGACGTGCTTCGAACAGGTCCGCAACGCGCGGCAGACCACCGGTGATGTCCTTGGTACCGCCGGATTCCTGCGGAATACGCGCCAGGGTGTCACCAGAGCTGATCTGTACGCCATCTTCCAGCTGAACAATCGCTTTACCCGGCAGGAAGTACTGCGCAGGCATATCGGTACCCGGGATCAGTACATCGTTACCCTGAGCATCAACGATTTTCAGTGCCGGACGCAGATCTTTACCACCTGCGGTACGTTCTGCGGAATCCAGAACCACCAGCGAAGACAGACCGGTCAATTCGTCGGTCTGACGCGTAATGGTCTGGCCGTCGATCATGTCAGTAAAGCGTACAAAACCGCTTACTTCGGTGATAACCGGCATGGTGTGCGGGTCCCAGTTTGCAACGGTTTCGCCGCCAGCAACCAGTTCGCCATCGCCTTTCGCCAGTACCGCACCGTAAGGTACTTTGTAGCTTTCTTTGGTACGACCGAATTCGTCGATCAGTTTCAGTTCGGTGTTACGGGAAGTGATCACCAGTTTACCGCTGGAGTTCACAACCGACTTCACGTTGCTGAGCTTGATGCTACCTTTGTTTTTCACCTGGATGCTGGATTCAGCAGCCGCACGAGATGCCGCACCACCGATGTGGAACGTACGCATGGTCAGCTGTGTACCCGGTTCACCGATGGACTGTGCCGCGATAACACCGATTGCTTCACCTTTGTTGATGATGTGGCCACGCGCCAGGTCACGACCGTAGCAGTGCGCACATACACCAAAGTCGGTGTCACAAGATACAACAGAACGTACTTTTACCGCGTCGACAGAGTTCTCTTCCAGCAGGTCACACCACTGTTCGTGCAGCAGCGTGTTGCGCGGAACGAGGATATCAGCAGTACCCGGCTTCAGAACGTCTTCAGCAGTTACACGACCCAGTACGCGATCGCGCAGCGGCTCTTTAACGTCACCACCTTCGATAACCGGAGTCATCATGATACCTTCATGGGTACCACAATCGTCTTCGGTAACCACCAGGTCCTGCGCCACGTCAACCAGACGACGAGTCAGGTAACCGGAGTTCGCAGTTTTCAGTGCGGTATCCGCCAGACCTTTACGAGCACCGTGGGTGGAGATGAAGTACTGGAGTACGTTCAGACCTTCACGGAAGTTCGCGGTGATTGGCGTTTCGATGATGGAGCCATCCGGCTTCGCCATCAGACCACGCATACCAGCAAGCTGACGAATCTGTGCCGCAGAACCACGCGCACCGGAGTCGGCCATCATGTAGATGCTGTTGAAGGAAACCTGCTTCTCTTCCTGACCGTCACGGTTAATAACGGTTTCAGTTTGCAGGTTATCCATCATCGCTTTGGATACACGATCGTTCGCCGCAGCCCAGATATCGATAACTTTGTTGTAGCGTTCGCCCGCAGTTACCAGACCAGACTGGAACTGCTCCTGAATTTCAGCAACTTCTGCTTCTGCCTCGGAGATGATTTCGTGTTTCTTCTCCGGGATGACCATGTCATCGATACCAACAGATGCACCAGAACGCGCTGCATATGCAAAGCCGGTGTACATGATCTGGTCCGCAAAAATAACGGTCGGTTTCAGACCGAGAATGCGGTAGCAGGTGTTCAGCATTTTGGAGATTGCTTTTTTACCCAGCGCCTGGTTGACGATGGAGTAAGGCAGACCTTTCGGTACAATCATCCACAGAATGGCACGGCCAACTGTCGTGTCTATCAGGCTGGTTTTCGCTACTAATTCACCGTTAGCATCTTTTTCATACTCGGTGATACGCACTTTAACGCGCGCATGCAGAGAAGCCAGACCAGAGCGATACAGACGTTCTGCTTCTTTCGGACCAGTCAGCACCATGCCTTCGCCTTTGGCGTTAACACAGTCACGGGTCATGTAGTACAGACCCAGTACAACGTCCTGAGACGGAACGATGATTGGTTCGCCGTTCGCCGGGGACAGGATGTTGTTGGTAGACATCATCAGCGCACGCGCTTCCAGCTGGGCTTCCAGCGTCAGCGGTACGTGAACAGCCATCTGGTCACCATCGAAGTCGGCGTTATATGCCGCACAAACCAGCGGGTGCAGCTGGATAGCTTTACCTTCGATCAGTACCGGTTCAAATGCCTGGATACCCAGACGGTGCAGAGTCGGTGCACGGTTCAGCAGTACCGGGTGTTCGCGGATAACTTCGTCCAGGATATCCCAAACGACAGCTTCTTCGCGCTCAACCATTTTCTTCGCAGCTTTGATGGTGGTAGCAAGACCACGCAGTTCCAGCTTGCCGTAGATGAACGGTTTGAACAGCTCCAGCGCCATTTTCTTCGGCAGACCGCACTGATGCAGACGCAGGTATGGACCTACGGTGATTACAGAACGACCAGAGTAGTCAACACGCTTACCGAGCAGGTTCTGACGGAAACGACCCTGTTTACCTTTGATCATGTCGGCCAAAGATTTCAGAGGACGCTTGTTAGAACCGGTGATCGCACGACCGCGACGACCGTTATCCAGCAGGGCGTCTACCGCTTCCTGCAGCATACGTTTTTCGTTACGTACGATGATGTCCGGCGCAGCCAGATCCAGCAGACGTTTCAGACGGTTGTTACGGTTAATGACGCGACGATACAGATCGTTCAGGTCAGAAGTCGCGAAACGACCACCATCCAGCGGAACCAGCGGACGCAGATCTGGCGGCAGTACCGGCAGAACGGTCAGGATCATCCACTCAGGTTTGTTACCAGACTGAACGAACGCTTCCAGCAGTTTGATACGCTTGGTCAGCTTTTTACGCTTGGTTTCGGAGTTGGTTTCGTTCAGCTCTTCACGCAGCTGTTCGCACTCTTGCTCCAGATCCATGCTCTTCAGCAGAGCCTGGATTGCTTCCGCACCCATTTTCGCGTCGAATTCGTCACCGAACTCTTCCAGTGCGTCCAGATACTGCTCTTCAGTCAGGATCTGCTGGCGCTCCAGGTTGGTCATACCGCCTTCGATAACCACATAGGATTCGAAGTACAGTACGCGTTCGATATCGCGCAGCGGCATATCGAGCAGCAGGCCGATACGGGACGGCAGCGATTTCAGGAACCAGATGTGCGCAGTCGGGGAAGCCAGTTCGATGTGGCCCATACGCTCACGGCGTACTTTAGTCTGGGTCACTTCAACGCCGCACTTCTCACAGATGACGCCACGGTGTTTCAGGCGCTTGTACTTACCGCACAGGCACTCGTAATCTTTTACCGGCCCAAAGATACGGGCGCAGAAAAGGCCGTCACGTTCTGGTTTGAACGTACGGTAGTTGATGGTTTCCGGCTTTTTAACTTCACCGAAAGACCATGAACGGATCATGTCTGGCGAAGCCAGAGCAATTTTGATCGCATCAAACTCTTCGGTTTTAGTCTGCGCTTTCAGAAACTTTAATAAATCTTTCACGGATTTGCTCCCGTCGGAGTTAGCACAATCCGCTGCCGGGTTTTATCCCGACAGCAGTGACCTGTTTGAGCGAGAATTACTCGTCTTCCAGTTCGATATTGATACCCAGCGAACGAATCTCTTTCAACAATACGTTGAAGGATTCTGGCATGCCCGGCTCCATCTGATGGTTGCCGTCCACGATGTTTTTATACATCTTAGTACGACCGTTCACGTCATCAGACTTAACGGTGAGCATTTCCTGCAGGGTGTATGCTGCGCCGTATGCTTCCAGCGCCCACACTTCCATCTCCCCGAAACGCTGACCACCGAACTGAGCCTTACCACCCAGCGGCTGCTGAGTAACCAGGCTGTAAGAACCGGTGGAACGCGCGTGCATCTTGTCGTCGACCAGGTGGTTCAGTTTCAGCATGTACATGTAACCGACGGTTACCGGACGTTCGAACTGTTCACCAGTGCGGCCGTCGTACAGGCGGATCTGACCAGAAGTCGGCAGGTCGCCAAGTTTCAGCAGTTCTTTAATTTCTGCTTCTTTCGCACCGTCGAACACCGGCGTTGCGATTGGCATACCTTTGCGCAGGTTTTCAGCCAGACGCATAACTTCTTCATCGCTGAAGGTACTCAGGTCAACTTTCTGACGAACGTCAGCGCCCAGATCGTACGCACGCTGGATGAATTCGCGCAGTTTCGCGACTTCTTGCTGCTGTTTCAGCATGGCGTTGATCTTGTCGCCGATACCTTTCGCAGCCATACCCAGGTGGGTTTCGAGGATCTGACCGATGTTCATACGAGACGGTACGCCCAGCGGGTTCAGTACGATGTCTACCGGCGTACCGTTTTCATCGTAAGGCATATCTTCGATCGGGTTGATCTTAGAAATTACACCCTTGTTACCGTGACGACCTGCCATCTTGTCACCAGGCTGGATACGGCGTTTAACCGCCAGATATACCTTAACAATCTTCAGCACGCCCGGTGCCAAATCGTCGCCCTGGGTGATTTTGCGGCGTTTCGCTTCGAGTTTCTTCTCGAACTCGTGTTTCAGTTCGTCATACTGCTCAGCCAGCTGTTCCAGCTGATTTTGTTTCTCTTCGTCGGTCAGGCCCAGCTCCAGCCAGCGATCGCGCGGCAGTTTGTCGAGCTTCTCAGCTTCAACGCCACCGGCTACCAGCACAGCACGGATACGGCTGAACAGACCCGCTTCGAGGATCTGCAGTTCTTCAGACAGGTCTTTCTTCGCCTGTTTGAGCTGCATTTCTTCGATTTCCAGCGCACGCTTGTCTTTTTCTACGCCATCGCGAGTAAAGACCTGAACGTCGATAACCGTACCGGATACACCGTTTGGTACGCGCAGAGAAGAGTCTTTAACGTCAGACGCTTTCTCACCGAAGATCGCACGCAGCAGTTTTTCTTCTGGGGTCAGCTGAGTTTCACCTTTCGGCGTTACCTTACCAACCAGAATGTCGCCACCGGTCACTTCCGCACCAATGTAAACGATACCGGATTCATCCAGTTTGGAGAGCGCAGCTTCACCCACGTTCGGGATGTCAGCGGTGATCTCTTCCGGCCCCAGCTTGGTGTCACGGGACACACACGCCAGTTCCTGAATGTGGATGGTGGTGAAACGGTCTTCCTGAACAACACGCTCGGATACGAGGATGGAGTCTTCGAAGTTGTAACCATTCCACGGCATGAACGCTACGCGCATGTTCTGACCAAGCGCCAGTTCACCGAGGTCGGTGGACGGACCGTCTGCCAGCACGTCGCCACGTTCAACCGGTTCACCCAGAGACACACACGGCATCTGGTTGATACAGGTGTTCTGGTTAGAACGGGTGTATTTGGTCAGGTTGTAGATGTCGATACCTGCTTCACCCGGATACATCTCGTCTTCGTTAACTTTGATAACGATACGGGAAGCATCCACGTACTGAACGACACCACCACGTTTAGCTACCGCAGTTACACCGGAGTCAACGGCAACAGCACGTTCCATACCCGTACCAACCAGCGGCTTATCAGCGCGCAGAGTCGGAACGGCCTGACGTTGCATGTTCGCACCCATCAATGCACGGTTGGCGTCATCGTGTTCCAGGAACGGGATCAGGGACGCACCGACGGATACCACCTGCTGGGTGGATACGTCCATGTAGTCAACCTGGTCGCGACTGAACAAGCTGGATTCGCCTTTACTACGGCAAGTTACCAGGTCTTCTACGAAGTGGCCTTCTTCATCCAGGTTGGAGTTCGCCTGGGCGATAACGTAGTTGCCTTCTTCGATAGCAGACAGGTAGTGAATTTCGTCAGTTACAACACCGTCGGTCACTTTACGATACGGAGTCTCAAGGAAGCCGTATTCGTTAGTCTGTGCGTACACGGACAGAGAGTTGATCAGACCGATGTTCGGACCTTCAGGGGTTTCGATTGGACATACGCGACCGTAGTGAGTCGGGTGTACGTCTCGAACTTCGAAGCCTGCACGTTCACGGGTCAGACCGCCTGGGCCGAGTGCGGAGATACGACGTTTGTGCGTAATCTCAGACAGCGGGTTGTTCTGGTCCATAAACTGAGACAGCTGGCTGGAACCGAAGAACTCTTTCACTGCTGCAGAAATCGGCTTGGCGTTGATCATATCCTGAGGCATCAGGGTATCCAGATCGCCCAGAGACAGACGCTCTTTCACCGCACGCTCTACACGTACCAGGCCAACGCGGAACTGGTTTTCCGCCATTTCGCCAACGGAACGGATACGACGGTTGCCGAGGTGGTCGATATCATCGACTTCGCCTTTACCGTTACGGATATCGATGAGCTTTTTCATAACATCAATGATGTCGTCTTTGCTCAGGATACCGGAACCTTCGATTTCTTCGCGCAGCAGAGAACGGTTGAACTTCATACGACCAACCGCAGACAGGTCATAACGGTCTTCGGAGAAGAACAGGTTCTCAAACAGGCTTTCAGCAGCTTCACGAGTCGGCGGCTCGCCAGGACGCATCATGCGGTAGATTTCTACCAGTGCGCTCAGACGGTCGTTAGTTGGGTCGACACGTAAGGTTTCAGAGATATATGGGCCGTGATCCAGATCGTTGGTGAACAGCGTTTCGATACGCTTGTGACCAGACTGGCTCAGCTTAGCCAGCAGATCCAGGCTCAGCTCCATGTTCGCTGCGCAGATCAGCTCGCCGGTAGACTCATCAATATAGTCTTTAGCAACCACTTTACCTGCGATGTACTCAACCGGGACTTCGATCAGTTTGACGTCGTCTTTTTCCAGCTGGCGAATATGGCGCGCAGTAATACGGCGGCCTTTTTCTACGTACACTTTACCGTTAGCTTCGATGTCAAAAGATGCGGTTTCACCACGCAGGCGTTCCGGCACCAGTTCCATCTGCAGCTTGTTATCACGGATTTCAAAGATAACTTTTTCAAAGAACAGGTCGAGGATCTGCTCTGTGGTGTAGTTCAGGGCGCGCAGAATGATGGTCGCAGGCAGTTTACGGCGACGGTCGATACGTACGAACAGGTTGTCCTTCGGATCGAATTCGAAGTCCAGCCAGGAACCACGGTAAGGGATGATGCGCGCGTTATACAGCACTTTACCCGAAGAGTGGGTTTTACCTTTGTCGGAGTCAAAGAAGACGCCCGGACTACGGTGCAGCTGGGAAACGATAACACGCTCAGTACCGTTGATAACAAAGGTACCGTTGTCTGTCATGAGCGGAATTTCGCCCATGTAGACTTCTTGTTCTTTAATGTCTTTTACGGTGCCTTCCGGCGCTTCGCGCTCATAGATCACCAGACGCAGTTTAACGCGCAGCGGTGCGGAATAGGTCACGCCACGGATTTGACATTCCTGGACGTCAAACACCGGTTCGCCAAGGCGGTAGCTGACGTATTGCAGCTCGGAATTACCGCTGTAGCTCTGAATCGGGAATACGGAACGGAAAGCAGCTTCCAGACCATACTGCCCTTCAGGATCTTGCTCGATAAATTTCTGAAACGAGTCAAGCTGGATAGAAAGGAGATAAGGTACATCCAGAACTTGTGGACGTTTACCAAAATCCTTACGAATACGTTTTTTCTCGGTATAGGAGTAAACCATAGGGTTCCTCAGCTCGCTGACAAGTCGACCCATCTGTCCATTGAGCGGACAGTTTGTGCAACACTATTTTGTTGACCGGAAAATGGAACACTTTCCGCAATGCCTGTTGCTATCACGCTTAAACCATTTCATTGCGATTTACACAGAACGGGCGTCCTGTCGCAGTATATTAAGTCGTCGATAGAAACAAGCATTGAAAGGCACAGCAGTAGTCAAACAGTGTGAAACGCTACTGGCGCCTTACAGCGCAAAAAGGCTGGTGACCAAAAAGTCACCAGCCATCAGCCTGATTTCTCAGGCTGCAACCGGAAGGGTTGGCTTATTTAACTTCAACTTCAGCGCCAGCTTCTTCCAGGGATTTTTTCAGTGCTTCTGCGTCGTCTTTGCTCACGCCTTCTTTCAGAGCAGCCGGTGCAGATTCTACCAGGTCTTTCGCTTCTTTCAGACCCAGGCCAGTTGCGCCACGTACTGCTTTGATAACAGCAACTTTGTTAGCGCCAGCAGCTTTCAGAATTACGTCGAATTCAGTTTTTTCTTCAGCAGCTTCAACCGGGCCAGCAGCTACAGCTACAGCAGCAGCAGCGGAAACACCGAATTTTTCTTCCATTGCAGAGATCAGTTCTACAACGTCCATTACAGACATAGCTGCAACTGCTTCAATGATTTGATCTTTAGTGATAGACATTTAAATTGTTCCTGAATATCAGAATAAGTTTATACGTAAGCGAATGCGTTAAAAAGATAACTGCGATTAAGCAGCTTCTTTCGCATCGCGTACAGCAGCCAGAGTACGAACCAGTTTGCCAGCCGAAGCTTCTTTCATGGTTGCCATCAGGCGTGCAATTGCTTCTTCGTAGGTCGGCAGAGTTGCCAGGCGGTCGATCTGAGACGCCGGGATCAGCTCACCTTCAAAGGCAGCGGCTTTGACCTCAAATTTTGCATTCGCTTTCGCGAACTCTTTGAACAGACGAGCAGCAGCGCCCGGGTGTTCCATAGAGTATGCAATCAGGGTCGGACCAACAAACGCGTCTTTCAGGCACTCGAACGGAGTACCTTCAACAGCACGGCGCAGCAGGGTGTTACGAACAACACGCATGTATACGCCAGCTTCGCGACCTGCTTTACGCAGTTCAGTCATTTTATCTACAGTTACGCCACGGGAATCCGCAACTACTGCAGACAGCGCGCCTTTGGCTACTTCGCTGACTTCAGCAACAATCGCTTGTTTGTCTTGAAGATTTAAAGCCATTAGCTTTGCTCCTGGATGTTTGCCAGAGAAAATCTCTGGAACTCACTTCACTCCTCCAAACGGAGAGAGCGTCTTAATTACGGTGAGCAGAAACAAGCCAGAATATAAAAGAATAATCTTAGCGTTCTGTCACCGTCTACGCAGGGGATTAAGTTTCTTGCGAAACTCCTGCGGTCTTCGACGGAGGCCTGGATAGGCCAGGCTCCAACGAACAAATCTTTTCTATCCGTCGTTATTCAGCTTGTGGCGGCGTTGGCTTCCTTCGTTCGCACCAGTCACATAGTTAGCTATGCTCCTGGCGACTCACTCAGTTGCCGCCTTGCCACAACCCGAATATCTCGGATATACGTCTGCATTAAGCATTATACGTGGGGGTAAGATTGTAGACAAAATCACCGCCCACGTAAAGGCATTAGTTTACAGAAGCGCTCAGGCCAGCCTGGTCAACTGCAACACCTGCACCCATGGTGGTGGAGATGCTAACTTTCTTGATGTACACGCCTTTCGCCTGAGTCGGTTTTGCTTTTTTCAGCGCAACCAGCAGAGCTTCCAGGTTTTCTTTCAGTTTGTCAGCGTCAAAGTCCACTTTACCGATGGTGGTGTGGATGATGCCGTTTTTGTCGTTACGGTAACGAACCTGGCCAGCTTTAGCGTTTTTAACCGCTTCAGCAACGTTCGGCGTTACAGTACCCACTTTCGGGTTTGGCATCAGGCCGCGCGGACCCAGAACCTGGCCCAGCTGGCCAACAACGCGCATTGCATCCGGAGAAGCAATAACAACGTCAAAGTTCATTTCGCCTTTCTTGATCTGGTCAGCCAGATCTTCCATACCTACCAGTTCAGCGCCTGCAGCTTTAGCAGCTTCAGCGTTTGCACCCTGGGTAAATACGGCTACGCGAACGGAACGGCCAGTACCGTGCGGCAGTACAGTTGCACCACGTACGTTCTGGTCAGATTTACGAGCGTCGATGCCGAGGTTAACAGCAACGTCCACGCTTTCTACGAATTTAGCAGTCGCCAGCTCTTTCAGCAGAGCGATAGCTTCGTTGATGTCGTATTGTTTGGTCGCATCAACTTTCTCGCGGATAACACGCATGCGCTTGGTCAGTTTAGCCATTTCTTAGTCCTCCACTACCAGGCCCATGGAACGTGCAGTACCTTCGATGGAGCGAGTCATCGCTTCAATGTCGGCACCAGTCATGTCGGCAGCTTTGGTCTGCGCGATTTCCTGCAGCTGAGCGCGGGAAATTTTACCCACTTTGTCTTTGTTCGGCTTACCGGAACCAGACTTGATACCAGCCGCTTTTTTCAGCAGAACTGCTGCCGGCGGAGTCTTGGTAACGAAAGTGAAAGAACGGTCAGCGTAAACGGTGATTACTACCGGAATCGGCAGACCTTTTTCGATGGAATCAGTTTTTGCGTTGAACGCTTTGCAGAATTCCATGATGTTTACGCCCTGCTGACCCAGAGCCGGACCTACTGGCGGACTCGGGTTAGCCATACCAGCTGCAACCTGCAGCTTGACATAGGCTTGTACTTTCTTAGCCATTATAAATTCCTCAAGTTGGGTAATAACGCCTCTGAGAGGCTCCCCGTGATATAAAAAATCGTTTTACGGGCAAGGCCCATAAAAACAAAAGGCGCGAAATTGTATTCCAATCTCGCGCCTTGTGCAACGATTAAATCGCCGCTTTTTTGATCGCTGGGTTAGGCTTTTTCAACCTGGCTGAAGTCAAGTTCTACCGGGGTCGCACGACCGAAGATAGAAACAGACACTTTCAGACGAGATTTCTCGTAATCCACTTCTTCAACAACACCGTTGAAGTCAGCGAACGGACCATCATTAACACGGACCATTTCACCCGGTTCAAACAGCGTTTTCGGACGCGGCTTATCACCGACCTGCTGCAGGCGGTTCATAATCGCATCGACTTCTTTATCGCTGATTGGCGCAGGACGATCGGAAGTACCGCCGATGAAGCCCATCACACGCGGTACGCTGCGCACCAGGTGCCAGCTAGCGTCGTTCATCACCATCTGAACGAGGACGTAACCAGGGAAGAATTTGCGTTCGCTTTTGCGACGCTGACCGCCACGGATTTCAACCACTTCTTCGGTTGGTACCATGACTTCACCAAATAAATCTTCCATGTTGTGTAATTTGATATGCTCACGCAGCGATGTTGCTACGCGGCCTTCAAAACCGGAAAACGCCTGAACGACGTACCAGCGCTTTTTAGGAGCTTCAGACATCTCAGAACCTCAGGCCAGTGATAAAGGATACCAGGCGAACCAGAATACCATCCAGTCCCCACAGGATCAGTGACATTACTGCGGTAACCGCAGCCACAATCAGCGTGGTGTGCAATGTTTCCTGGCGAGTCGGCCAAATGACCTTACGGACTTCGGTACGCGCTTCACGGGCAAAAGCAACGGTTGCTTTACCTTTTGTCGTTAACAGCGCGACACCACCCGCTGCAGCAATCAGAATTACTACGGCCAGCGCACGCAGCGGCAGCATAATGTCGCGATAAAGGTAGTTGCCGACAATTGCCACCAGGAGCAATGCCACCACAACGACCCACTTCATCGCTTCCAGGCCGCGCCCGCTTCCTTGAGCTTCGGTATTCGCACTCATAAACCAACCTGTCAGAAGTATTCTACAAACATTTTCACCCCGCGATCGCGAGGCAAACCAAATCGAAACGCGTATTAGCTTTTCGGATTATACGCCCTCAACAGAGCCTGTCTCAGCAATGATTATGACAAAGAAAATCACTGATGAGCCAGGTTCTGGTACGAAAGCGTGCAAAAAGGGCATCAAATGATGCCCTTTTAGTGCGCATTGCGTCAAATGTTATCGGCAATTAGCTCAGAACTTTTGCTACAACGCCCGCGCCAACGGTACGGCCGCCTTCA
>NZ_RHJQ01000023.1:0-133465 GCF_004211995.1 Escherichia sp. E14S1 | reverse complement strand
CTGGCAAAAAGTTGCCAGATTCTGACGAGCGTTACCGTCGAGAAATAATTCATCATTGATAATTTGAAATGCGACATCATCACGCATTTCATGCAGCGGAAAACGTTTTGATTCCGCGATAGTAGAAATTGCCTTCGCGCCAAAACGCGAGTCGAGTAGTTCTGAGCGGAAATCCGTTAACAGCTTCTGGTCCATTTCGAACTCCTTAAATTTATTTGAAGGCAATAAAAAAGTAGGATTTATCTGGAATGGACGCAAGGGGTTACAGGTATAATTTAAATAACAAAATCCTAAGCATGAAATTGATTTATCCATATAACAAACTAACACCAATAATATTTACACCAGAAAACACCAGATTAATTTTAAATATATATTTAAGGAATTCCTGTTATTTATTTTAATAACCAAAAAGAGTTTACTTCCTTCTGCATTCTTACACTGATTACCGCTACTCTTATTTGTAATAACAGCGATACACCTGCTTTTATCATGGAGTAGCGTGAATGTTCCGAAAATGAAATTTTGCAAAAAAACGTTTATCACTCATTTTCTTTGTATATTAATGGGTTATATTTTTTGACACATTAATAAACGTGATCTTCCGCACACTTCATCCCCCATCGACCGTAGCGAATGACTACTCTTAAAGGAAAGCCCGATAATTAGAGACGAATTTCGGAGGTCGGATCCTTATGCTCAATCAGAAAATTCAAAACCTTAATCCAGATGAACGGATGATCGAAGTCGATCTCTGCTATGAGCTGGATCCGTATGAATTAAAACTGGATGAGATGATGGAGGCAGAGCCAGAACCCGAGATGATTGAGGGGCTACCCGCCTCTGATGCGCTGACCCCTGCCGATCGTTATCTCGAACTGTTCGAACATGTCCAGTCGGCGAAAATTTTCCCTGACAGCAAAACCTTCCCTGACTGCGCCCCCAAAATGGACCCGCTGGATATCTTAATCCGCTATCGTAAAGTGCGCCGTCATCGCGATTTCGACTTACGCCAGTTTGTTGAAAAACACTTCTGGCAGCCGGAAGTCTACTCCAGCGAGTATGTATCGGACCCGCAAAACTCACTGAAAGAGCATATCGACCAACTATGGCCGGTGTTAACCCGCGAACCCCAGGATCATATTCCCTGGTCTTCCCTGCTGGCGCTACCGCAATCGTACATTGTCCCGGGGGGCCGTTTTAGCGAAACCTACTACTGGGATTCCTATTTCACCATGCTGGGGCTGGCAGAGAGCGGGCGTGAGGATTTACTGAAATGCATGGCCGACAACTTCGCCTGGATGATAGAAAACTATGGCCACATCCCCAACGGCAACCGCACCTATTATTTGAGCCGCTCGCAGCCACCGGTTTTTGCGTTGATGGTGGAGCTATTTGAAGAAGATGGTGTGCGCGGTGCACGCCGCTACCTTGATCATCTAAAAATGGAATATGCCTTCTGGATGGACGGCGCAGAATCACTGATTCCGAATCAGGCCTATCGCCATGTGGTGCGGATGCCGGACGGCGCCCTGCTCAACCGTTATTGGGATGACCGCGACACGCCGCGCGATGAATCCTGGCTGGAAGATGTGGAAACCGCGAAACACTCCGGTCGCCCGCCTAACGAGGTGTATCGCGATTTACGCGCAGGTGCCGCTTCTGGCTGGGATTACTCATCACGCTGGCTACGTGACGCGGGCCGTCTGGCAAGCATTCGCACTACCCAATTCATCCCCATCGACCTTAATGCTTTCCTGTTTAAACTGGAGAGCGCCATTGCCAACATCTCGGCGCTGAAAGGTGAGAAAGAGACAGAAACGCTGTTCCGCCAGAAAGCCAGCGCCCGCCGCGATGCAGTTAACCGTTATCTCTGGGATGATGAAAACGGCATCTACCGCGATTACGACTGGCGGCGCGAGCAGTTAGCCCTCTTTTCCGCTGCCGCTATTGTGCCGTTATACGTGGGCATGGCGAATCACGAACAGGCAGACCGCCTGGCAAACGCCGTACGTAGCCGTTTACTAACGCCGGGTGGGATTCTGGCGAGCGAGTACGAAACCGGAGAACAGTGGGATAAACCCAACGGCTGGGCGCCATTGCAGTGGATGGCGATTCAGGGATTTAAAATGTACGGCGATGACTATCTGGGTGATGAAATCGCGCGTAGCTGGCTGAAGACAGTGAACCAGTTTTACCTGGAACACCACAAACTGATCGAGAAATACCATATTGCCGATGGCATTCCCCGTGAGGGCGGCGGGGGCGAATATCCGTTGCAGGATGGATTTGGCTGGACCAACGGTGTGGTACGGCGCCTGATAGGTTTGTACGGCGAACCGTAATATTTTAACAGCCAGCCACTAACAACCTGCTGGCTATAAAACTATCCTCTTCAGGAGGCGATATTTAACATCATCGCCGCCTGAGTGCGGTTTTTCACTTCCAGACGGCGATAAAGCGATTCCAGATGCGCTTTAACCGTTCCGGTACTGATATTTAACGCCCTGCCGATCTCTTTATTTGATTCACCTGCCGCCAGCATAGTTAAAATTTCCCGTTGGCGGGCGCTTAGCGATTTGAGGTCTTTTGTGTCTTTTTCCGGTGTCGTTCGCCAGTCTCCGGGCAGAAACATCATTCCCATTGCCGCGCTATTTACCGCCAATGCAAACGTCTCGACGGCTGAATCACGCGGTACAATTGCCATCACGTTAAAATGGATAACTTCCTGTAACCATCGTTTGCTGCAATCTGTCGCCGTTATCAACACTTTAACATCAGGAAATTGCACTACGGTTTTTTGCAGTAACCAGTAGCAAAACTCACCATCCTGATCGCCATCAAGCATGACCAAGGCTTCAGGGGAGCTTTCCAGTTTTTGCCACAGTTCATCTGCCTGATCGACGCCCTGAATACTCACTCCTGGAATACGCTGCTGTAAGCTGATTTTCATTCCGTGAATAAATATTGACTGCCTGTCAAACATGATTATATGCATTACTGAATCTCCACCTGGATACGTTAAAACTCTTAAGTAGGGGAAGGGTATTACCCGAGAGGCAAAATAAGAATTCGCCATTTGGCGGTGGCCATTCTACAGATATGCAATGTGGAAAATAGTTACCGATATAAATAGTTACAGCTGACAGCCTGAAATTACATGTCGAGGGCATTATTTAAAACATTTTTGAGGAAATCCTTATATCTTCATCTGACAGGCATTCAAATAAACCGTGATTTTCGCGAGAGCTGACTAAATACCTGACCGCAAAACGATTAAATTGCGCACGAAAAGCCAATACTGCATTTACTATTTTGCAGGAAATTGCTGAAAAGACAGTCCTTCAAGCGTTATTTTTCCTTTCCAGTGAAGCTTATCAGCCATTTCCTTCTAAAAAACACCGGTATTAATCATTACTACATTGTGAAACCTTGCATTAGATGCTAGAAAAAACAATAAATAATGCGCTATGCGCGTTACTGTTTCGCTGTGAACAACAATCGGTCAAAGAAATGGATAAAATTCACGCAATGCAGTTGTTCATTAAGGTCGCAGAGCTGGAAAGTTTTTCCCGTGCAGCGGATTTCTTTGCTTTGCCAAAGGGAAGTGTTTCGCGCCAGATACAGGCACTGGAACATCAGCTTGGCACCCAGTTGCTGCATCGCACTACGCGGCGGGTCAAACTTACCCCCGACGGCATGACCTATTACCAACGAGCGAAAGATGTGTTGAGTAATCTCAACGAACTGGACGGCCTGTTTCAGCAGGATACCACCAGCATCAGCGGCAAATTACGCGTCGATATCCCGCTCGGAATTGCGAAAAACCTGTTGCTGCCGCGCCTGCCAGAATTTCTTCATCAGTACCCAGGGATTGAACTGGAATTAAGTAGCAGTGACCGGGCGATTGATATTCTTCGTGATGGCTATGATTGCGTGATGCGCACGGGCTCGTTGCCCGACGAGGGTATTATTACCCGCCCCCTCGGCAGCCTGACAATGGTCAACTGTGCCAGCCCGCACTATCTGACGCGTTTTGGTTATCCGCAAAGTGTGGACGATCTGACTTCGCACGCAGTGGTGCATTACACGCCGCATTTGGGCGCGCATCCATTAGGTTTTGAGGTTGCCACCAGTAATGGCGTCCAGTGGTTTAAGCCCGGCGGCATGTTGACGGTAAACAGTAGCGAAACCTATCTCGCCGCCGGCCTGGCGGGTCTGGGTATCATTCAAATCCCCCGCGTCGCCGTACGCGAAGCCCTACGCGCCGGGCGGCTTATTGAAGTGTTGCCCAACTACCGCGCCGAGCCGCTATCCATTTCTCTGGTTTATCCCCAGCGTCGGGAGCTTTCCCGCCGTGTAAATCTGTTTATGCAGTGGCTGGCTGGCGTAATAAAAGAGCACCTGGACTGACCGACTATACTTTTTAAGACAGACAACGACAGAAGGACTAAAGAGCGGATGACGCAGGAAAACGAGATCAAACGTCCCACCCAGGATCTGGAGCACGAGCAAATTAAACATCTGGATAATAGCGATAAAGGCAGCAAAGTCAGTCAGGCGTTGGAAACCGTTACCACCACAGCCGGGAAAGTCCAACGTCAACCAATCATCGCGCACCTGATACGCGCAACAGAACGCTTCAATGATCGGCTGGGTAACCAGTTTGGCGCGGCAATCACTTATTTCTCGTTTTTATCGATGATCCCGATTTTGATGGTGTCGTTTGCCGCAGGGGGCTTTGTGCTGGCCTCCCACCCGATGCTGCTGCAGGATATCTTCGACAAAATTCTGCAAAACATCAGCGATCCGACGCTGGCGGCCACATTGAAAAATACCATCAACACCGCCGTTCAGCAGCGAACGACCGTAGGGCTTGTCGGCCTGGCGGTGGCGCTTTATTCCGGGATCAACTGGATGGGAAATTTGCGTGAAGCAATTCGCGCTCAATCGCGTGATGTTTGGGAACGTTCACCGCAAGATCAGGAGAAGTTTTGGGTTAAGTATCTGCGTGATTTTATTTCGCTAATTGGTTTATTGATTGCGCTGATTGTCACGCTTTCAATAACCTCGGTTGCCGGTTCGGCGCAGCAAATGATTATTAGCGCCCTGCACCTTAACAGTATTGAGTGGCTGAAACCGACGTGGCGGTTGATTGGCATGGCGATTTCTATCTTCGCTAACTATCTGCTTTTCTTCTGGATCTTCTGGCGTCTTCCGCGTCATCGCCCGCGTAAAAAGGCGCTGATTCGTGGAACATTCATCGCGGCTATTGGTTTTGAAGTCATTAAAATCGTGATGACGTATACCCTGCCGTCGTTGATGAAATCCCCGTCTGGCGCGGCATTTGGTTCCGTGCTGGGGCTGATGGCGTTTTTTTACTTCTTTGCCCGTCTGACGTTGTTTTGCGCGGCGTGGATTGCCACCGCCGAATACAAAGACGACCCGCGAATGCCGGGGAAAACGCAGCATTAAAATAGGTCGGATGCGGCGTAAACGCCTTATTCGGCCTACGAATTTATTCAACCTGGCTCGCCGTAGGCCGGATAAGATGCACCAGCATCGCATCCGGCTATAATGCGCACATAACCACCTGAAACTCTTCCCCTGGACCTCTTCAGCCATCTCTTCGGGAGCCAACAATTTCACATCAACTCATAAACCCAGCATATAAATCCAGTTGGTAACTTTTATTTAACCTGAAACCAGTTTTATCCACCATTTATGAAATTGTGTGAAGCATTTCATAGAAGAAAAATCACTAGTCTAAACATTATCCGCTTTTTGCCTGGTTTTTAACCTTTTCCGCGATTTGTTACACATTGAAATATCACTTTTGCTGTGCGTAATATGGCTATTCGTTCGCCAAAAAATAAGAAAAGATTATGCAAGCAACAGCCACAACACTCGACAACGAGCAAGAATACAAGCCGATAAACTCACGTAATAAAGTCCTTGTCGCCTCCCTCATTGGCACGGCCATTGAGTTCTTCGACTTCTACATTTACGCCACTGCGGCCGTTATTGTGTTCCCGCATATCTTCTTCCCGCAGGGCGATCCGGCGGCAGCGACGCTACAATCGCTCGCCACCTTCGCCATCGCTTTCGTCGCACGCCCAATCGGTTCTGCCGTATTTGGTCATTTCGGCGATCGCGTTGGGCGTAAAGCGACGCTGGTCGCCTCGTTGCTAACGATGGGGATTTCAACAGTGGTGATTGGTCTGCTGCCGGGCTACGCCACGATTGGTATTTTCGCCCCGCTGCTGCTGGCACTGGCTCGATTTGGTCAAGGTCTGGGATTAGGCGGTGAATGGGGTGGCGCAGCGCTGTTGGCAACCGAGAACGCACCACCGCGTAAACGTGCGCTGTACGGCTCCTTCCCACAGCTGGGCGCACCGATTGGCTTCTTCTTTGCTAACGGCACTTTTCTGCTGCTTTCCTGGCTGCTGACCGATGAGCAGTTTATGAGCTGGGGCTGGCGCGTGCCGTTTATCTTCTCGGCGGTGCTGGTCATTATCGGCCTGTATGTTCGCGTGTCGCTGCATGAGTCGCCGGTGTTTGAAAAAGTCGCTAAAGCGAAAAAGCAGGTGAAGATCCCGCTGGGTACACTGCTGACCAAACACGTGCGCGTCACGGTACTCGGCACCTTTATCATGCTGGCAACCTACACGTTGTTTTATATCATGACCGTCTACTCAATGACCTTCAGTACCGCCGCCGCGCCAATTGGGCTTGGCCTGCCGCGCAATGAAGTGCTGTGGATGCTGATGATGGCAGTTATTGGTTTTGGCGTGATGGTACCAGTAGCCGGATTGCTGGCCGATGCCTTTGGGCGGCGTAAAAGCATGGTGATCATCACGACACTAATCATCCTGTTCGCGCTGTTCGCCTTTAATCCACTGCTCGGTTCTGGCAATCCTATTCTGGTTTTTGCTTTCCTGCTGCTGGGGTTAAGCCTGATGGGGCTGACCTTCGGGCCGATGGGCGCGCTGTTACCAGAGCTGTTCCCGACAGAAGTGCGTTACACCGGAGCATCATTCTCTTACAACGTAGCGTCGATTCTCGGGGCTTCCGTTGCGCCATATATCGCGGCCTGGTTGCAAACTAACTACGGGTTAGGTGCGGTGGGGTTATATCTGGCGGCAATGGCTGGCTTGACGTTAATCGCCCTGCTGCTGACGCATGAGACGCGACATCAGTCGTTGTAATAAGAGTGAAAAGCCTGATGCGCTACGCTTATCGGGCATGAACAAAGCGCACTTTGCCAACAATCTAAATCTGTTTAATTGCCGGATGCCAGATATCCGGCAATTTCCATCACTTCTTCATCTGCGACAAAATTGTCCGGCACTGATTAGCCTCCCCTTCGGAAGGCGAGATCAGCGCCAGCAAGGCCGCAGCTGGCGTCACCAGCGTTGCCAGTGCCGCCGCAACGGCACCTCGGGCAATCAGCGGCCCGGCTTTCACCCCAGCCTGCGGATTTTTAAACGTCCCACGCACATACAGCGGCGAACGCAGTGTGATAATCCGAATCCCTTTACTCTCCGGATCAATAGTCAAATCCAGCTGTTCCGAAGCAAAACTTGCCGTGCCGGTAACATTAATCAACGCGTTCTCAGTATCAAAAGCAAAAATCTGCGGACGCGCCACGCCATTGGCAATATTCAGATTTGCTGCCGCGCAGTTCACCCGCACCTCATCATCACCGAAGATCGCACCGACAATGTAGTTACCGACGTTCAGCCCGACAATCTCCATCAGGTTGCGGCTCACCAGCCCATCATTCATCAACAGTTTCAGGTTACCGTTACTGTTCCCCAAAAGCGCCGCCACTGAGTTACCGCTACCGCGTAGTTCCGCATCACCGTTCATTTCCCCCAGCGTCTTCTGCATCAATTCCACATCCGGCATCAGTTCTTTCAGTTTCAGTCGACGAGCCTGAATATCTGCCCGCCCTTGCATCGGCTTTTTATCGCCTTCCAGATGAATATTCGCCGCAATGCTGCCGCCCGCCATGCCAAATTTCAGCGGTTGCAGGCGTAGGTCAGCGTTTTTGAGGATGATATGGGTAGAAAGATCGCTAATCGGCAGGCTGCTGCCATGCTCAATACGACGGCCTTTGAATCGAACATCGGCATCCATGACGTCCCATTTATCGGTTTCGAAGCGGTCATACGGCAGCACTTTGCCCGCAGGCTGAACGCTTTTTTCGCCCTTCTTCTGTTCAGACCGTTTCGACTTTTCCGCCCCTTTACCGGAATCAACGCCAATTAACGGCCCTAAATCTGCCAGCCGCAATTGGCGCGACTCGACGTCACCTTCCAGTTTTGGCCGTGGCTTACCGGTGGTGTAGACCAGAGAACCGTGAATATCGCTATCGCCAATACGCCCGTTAAAGCCACGATAATCAAAGACCGACGATTTTTCCGTGTCGATTTTCGCTACCAGCCGACCATCGGTTTCAAACGGTGGGGTATCAGGCAGCAGAACGCCCGTCAGTTCATAGAGATCGCCCAGCGAATCGCCGGAAAATTGAAGCCGTAAATCGACGCCGCCCATTTTCATTGGGTCATTCACGACGCCATCAAAAGCAACACGGGTGTTACCAGAGCGGAAATCAGCCTGTACCGGAAACGGCGTCCCTTCGCCACGCAGCGCCAGCATGCCGCCAATTTTTCCCGTGCCTGTGAGCGGTTCACCGTTATAACGTCCCTGCGCCTTCAGGCCAAAAACATAATCGCCCACCTTTTCTTTCTCGTTCTTACCTTTCGATCCGCTGACTTCACTGAACGGTAACGGCTTGCCTAATGGATCGACAAAAATTTCCAGATCCGCTTTGCTTACTTTGTCATCAATGGCGATCCGCCCTTGATCGAACAGAATATTATCCAGCCGAAACGACCACGCCGACGGCTTTGCATTCGCGTCTTTGTTGTCATCGCTGGCGAGATTAAACGTCCAGTTGTTATTCTTTTCTGAGAGGCGAATCAGGCGTGCGTCGGGCTTTTCCAGTTTGATCCACGGTAGCCAGACCGTTTTGGTCAGCAGCGCCAGAGGGGCCAGCGTTGCTTCTACCCGTGGCAGATGCACCATTGTGACTTCGGGAATGTCTGGCGGGTTGCCGAGAATGATGTCTTCCGCGTGTACATGGGGCCACGGCACCCAGCTGCGCCAGCCGGTTTCCTGTTTTTGCCGCTCCCATACCACGCCCAGATCGCCACGAATAGCGAACGGGCGATTCAGCTCCGCAGAGACTTTCTGGTTGATGGTCGGTTTGAGTCGATTCCAGTCAAAAGTCGCAATCAAAATGATCGCCACGACGAGCAACAACAAGAAAGCACCTGAAATCGCGGCGGTTATTTTGCCTGCCTTGCTCATAGTTCGCTTCCTCATATTCTTCCTGGGCCAGTCCTAAAGATAGTCCAGCCAGGCGGAAAATGAGGCGGCTACACCACCAGAGCCACCGTATCCAGCGTTTCTATCGGTGCCGGACGCGAAAGAAACCAGCCTTGTGCGGCGAATGCGGGCGAGTTCTGTACATCGCGCCACTCTTCCGGCGTTTCCACGCCCTCGACAATCACCCCGCGACAATAGCGATTCATTAGATGTAAAAGCTGCGAAAAGAGCGTGCGGCCTTCCGGCGACTGGCGCAGCATCACAAACAGTTCGCGAGCGATTTTAATGTAGTCATAACGGACTTCACTGAGCGCGGAGAAATTTGCCATCCCAGTGCCAAAATCATCAAGCCATAGCGGACCAAATTCGCACATCGAGGCAAAGGTTGAATCTTTTGGCAGGCGGATATGTTCTACCAGTTCAAAACGCAGCCAGGGAAGGCGGTCAATCTGACGCAAAATTTCCGGCTGCTGACGTAGGGCGAGAAGTGTCGGACCATCGATATTAACCGATGCCAGCAGCCCATGCTCAACAAAGAACACGGCTTTTTGCGCCAGCAAATCAATCTGTTCTTTCACCACATCCATACGATGTCTGATGGTGATTTCAGCAAAATAACGATCCGGCGGCAGTCGTTGCGAAGGATCCTCGGGATGAGTAACGACCGTTAATAGCTCTACGGCCATCAACCGACCGGATGTCTGGTAAATCGGTTGCCAGGTGTAAGCACGTTCACACTGCAACCAAAAGCGTCGTTCCTGCAAGCTTTCGATACTTGCTTCAGGATGGCTTATTCGCTGAATAACCTGCCTTATCATCGAAGATGTCCTGTGTTTAAAAGTGATGCTGCCCGGACTCGACAAATGTTATCGGCGCGCAACGCCAGAACTTTACCGCCCTAAGCGGCTAAATTTGCCCGTCCTGCGGCGAAATCGTCCAGGAATACGTTCTGGCTCAAAAAAATAATGGAACAGTGTTTTAATATAGTTGACCAACAAACCACCACAGCGCAAACTAACGCTAATTTTTTTACAGATCAGGTTCACGACTATGTCCAAAAAGATTGCCGTGATTGGCGAATGCATGATTGAGCTTTCCGAGAAAGGCGCAGACGTTAAGCGCGGTTTCGGCGGCGATACCCTGAACACCTCCGTCTATATCGCCCGTCAGGTCGATCCTGCGGCATTAACCGTTCATTACGTGACGGCGCTGGGAACGGACAGTTTTAGTCAGCAGATGTTGGACGCCTGGCACGGCGAGAACGTTGATACTTCCCTGACCCAACGGATGGAAAACCGCCTGCCGGGCCTTTACTACATTGAAACCGATGACACTGGCGAACGTACGTTCTACTACTGGCGTAACGAAGCCGCGGCCAAATTCTGGCTGGAAAGCGAGCAGTCAGCGGCGATTTGCGCAGAGCTGGCGAAATTCGATTATCTCTACCTTAGCGGGATTAGCCTGGCGATTTTAAGCCCAACCAGCCGCGAAAAACTGCTTTCCCTGCTGCGCGAATGCCGCGCCAATGGCGGAAAAGTGATTTTCGACAATAACTACCGTCCGCGCCTGTGGGCCAGCAAAGAAGAGACGCAGCAGGTGTATCAGCAAATGCTGGAATGCACGGATATCGCCTTCCTGACGCTGGACGACGAAGACGCGCTGTGGGGTCAACAACCGGTGGAAGACGTCATTGCGCGCACCCATAAAGCGGGCGTGAATGAAGTTGTGGTGAAACGCGGGGCTGATTCTTGCCTGGTGTCCATTGCAGGTGAAGGGTTAGTGGATGTTCCGGCGGTGAAACTGCCGAAAGAAAAAGTGATCGATACCACCGCAGCTGGCGACTCTTTCAGCGCCGGTTATCTGGCGGTACGTCTGACAGGCGGTAGTGCGGAAGATGCCGCGAAACGTGGGCATTTGACTGCAAGTACCGTTATTCAGTATCGCGGCGCGATTATCCCGCGTGAAGCAATGCCGGAATAATGGTTTTTGACGGAGAACGGATAGATATTCGTTCTCCGTTAATAGTTACAGCGGTACACTATCAGCCTGTTGATAATCGTAATGCCGTAACAATATGCCATCTTGCAAAAGGATTTTTGCAGCTTCACTTCTTCTGATCGGCCTGGGCTACGGGCTGCATATTTTATTTACCCCTTCACAACCGCTTCGCTTTGATCAGCAAGTCTATATCTGGCAACGCGTCTGGACAGCAGAACATAACGAGGCACTAAAACGAAGCCGCCCACTTTTCTCTACGCTACGCATACTTGGGATGCAATTTCACCCGCAAGAAGGCATCCGACACTTTACGGTTAATACTTCACTTATTAAGCAAGATGGTCGCCCGGTCTGGCTGGTCGCGCGACTCGATGGCCAGCTTACACGGTTTAATAACCAGCAAGTTATCCAGCATATTCAACAGACCCTACGTGAGTGGCAAAAGGCAGGGGTTACGCTGGCAGGTGTGGAAATTGATTATGACGCGCCAACAGCAAAATTGCCGGAATATATGACACTTCTTAGTGCGTTACATCAGACGCTTCCTGCAAATATAAAACTTAGCGTTACCGCCCTGCCGACCTGGCTTAAATCACCACATCTCGCCCGATTATTGCGCATTGCGGACTCTTCGGTTTTACAGGTACATAACGTGCTTTCGCCCGAAAAAGGCCTGTTAGATGCCAGTCTGGCGCAGCGTTGGGTAAAGCAATATGCCAGACAAACCACGCATCCTTTTTTCATCGCATTGCCCGCTTACGGTTCTGCGCTTACCAGTGATAATCGCGTCGAGAGTGAAGCTCCGTTATACGTTGCCGAAGAGATGCGTGAATTAAGTGTGTCACCGCAAACCATTGCCGATTTCATTCAATATTTAGAACAGCAACCACCGCGTGGATTACAGGGGCTGGTATGGTTTCGGCTACCGTTAGCAGGCGATCGCCGCGCCTGGTCACTGACGACGCTGGAAGCCGTGATTCAGCATCAACCGCTGACCCCACGCTGGTCGTTAATTATTGCTCAACATGCAGACGAACAGCTTTTTGATCTGGCTATTAAAAACAGCGGCGAAATTGATGCGCCGTTGCCGAAACAAATAATTCTGCCCAATGCAGATTGTCTATTCGCTGATGGAGCCAGCCACTATCAGGTGCAACCCGGGCCATCCAGCCTGAATTTTGTGAGAGGAAGCGCCAGGCAACTGCGCGCCGGAGAAAGCAGTCCGCTGGGATGGGCGCGCTGCAATCAAAAACTACAAGGAGAGTTTAATGTTACGCCATGAGATATCGCGGATTGCCAGCGTTGTGTTATTCACGCTCATTTGCGAGAACGCTTATGCTTGCGGGCCTTATGCGCCGAACTCACTTTTGCATGATCGACAACACACATTAACAGAAATGCCTAATGGCAGTTTCATATATGAAGCTCGACATTTAGTCGAACGCGATCCACGTTTACCTTTATGGCAGCCAGAGATCGAACCAAACGATTTAGAGGACTATTATCAGTACAGAGAAACGCAAAAGGATACCGATTATCAGCATTACACTCGCGAAAAACGTCTACAAGAGATAGCAGAGAAACTGAAGACAAAACTACCTACAGCAGAACGACTCTATTATCTGGGAGCCATAGACTTTTATCACTTCATCTATGACAGCCCCTGGTTCGATAAATTATTAGCCTTACCCAAAAGCGAACAAGGTGAATGGCGGCTGAAGGCAATGTATACCCAGGCCCGTAAAATATTCGATTCAGGTGAAAATGACGAGTTAGCTTATAATACTGGCGCGTATCATAGTGAGGAATCCATAAAGGGGATTAAACTTTATCAACAAATTATAGAAGAAGTTCGCAATGGTGAGCCAGACCCCGAACAACTCTCTCTCGCCAGCTTGGGGCAGTTAGGTTTTTACCGGCTGAATAAAGCAGATATGAATGGAGCCATCACATATTATGCGCAACAGGCTGCACAAGGTTCCCCCGTAGGTAAAAGCTCATTACGCAGAATTGCACTGTATCTGACAAATGAAAAAAATTTCGCCCTTTTAGAAAATATTATTGATGATCCCATAGTTCAGAAACTGGTCATCGCAGAGCTTTTTATTCGTCACGACAGAGGGTATAGCCAGGATGGGTGCATTACCGAAAACAGTGAATATTTCTGCACAACACAACGTGAAAAATTGATCAACTTGTTGGTGAACCATCGGATAAAAGGATTTTCTTATAGCGATCGACTGGCCGCATTAGCTTATCGTAATGGTGATTACTCGTTAACGAAAGTCTTATTAGAGGATGCGCCAGAAAGCGGCCTCCGCGAATGGTTAAACGCAAAAATGGCGCTGCGTGAAGGTAATATTCCTTTAGCGACCCGCTATTATGCCAGTGCGGCAAAATTCTTCCCGGAAAATGAAACGTGGGGCAACCCGATGACAGAAAGTGATTACTACCACGGTAATGAGATCATTATGCCATCATGTCGTATTGCTGGCGAGCAAGCAATTCTGGCGTTGAAGCGCGATGATTACTTGCAAGCAATGACGCTGTTTTATAAAGGCAAAGATACTTATTGGGCAGATTTAGCTGATGTGGGGGAAAGTGTATTAACGTTACAGGAGTTAAAAACGTTTGTTGATAAAAATGTACCACCGCCCAGCCAACAGCTAAAACCCTTTAATTTGCAGTCATCTGAAAATGATTATGACAGAGAATATAGCGGTTACTTCGTTCCCCCAACGCTCATTCCAACTGACGTAAAATTACGTGCATTACTGGCCAGAAGGTTTATTCGCAATGGTCAATATCAGCAAGCCGTCAGCTACTTTGATATTCCAAATTACCGTAAAATGGCGCAGCAACTGGCAGATTTAATGGAAAAAAGCCAAAATAATAATATCAATAATCAGGAGCGCGCGCAGGCGCAATACGAGGCGGCAAGATTATTACGATATAATGGCATCGAACTCGTCGCCTATGAAATGTATCCCGACTATGCTATTACCAGCGGAGCATATTCCACACCTTATTCCTACACTAATGATAGCGGCTGGATAAGTGAGAAAGAAAACCGTCGTTTTGCTAATGCAGTACCTGACAAAAATAATCACTTTTTGCATTACCGCTGGCAGGCTGCGGAATGGGCCGGACAATCTGCCGATTTACTTCACCCCAAAACCCAGACATGGGCCGCCGTGTTATGCCATGCTGCAAGTTGGGTCAGATACCTTGATCCAGAAACCGGTGCATTAATTTATCAACGCTACGTGAAAAACGGTAAAGCTTTTGACTGGGCTGCACATTTTGGTCGTGATTGTCCTGAACCAGTGTTTAAGAAGGATCTGAAGAAATAACCTTACAGGGATGAGAAAGGCTCTCCTTACGGACTGGCGAAAACTGCTGACGCATATCATTCAGACTACGTTATTCATTACCGTTAATCCCGGCAGCGTAGAAGAAACGCTGCCGGGTTATTTATTACTGCGCGGGTGGAATATCCGAAACTTCAGGATGGACGTCATCCGTGGCTACGGATGTAGTCACAGCCGCAGTCGATGGGGCCATGATTTGATCCCATGCGGCCTGCAACTCTTTCATGTTAAATTCCGGCTCACCTTTCGGCTGCAACAGAATTAACGCCATGTCGTTCGACAGTTGCTGACGCAAATCCTGATTTAACATTTCTACCGTCAGGCTGTTGAGGAAATCCTGACGCAGTTTCTGATATTGCTCCGGCGCGATATCGACAACCTGATTTTGCAACGAACGCATCCGCTGGCCCATCAGAATATCGGTATCAGCTCGCGCATAGGCGGCAAACAATTTCTGCAACTCCAGTTTCTTTTGCGCCACCAGAGCATTGAACTCTTCTTCCGGCAGACCTTTATCACGAACTTTCGCCAGCTCACGCGCCACCAGATTAAGGTTGCTGTTCAGCTTGTCGTTTGGTGACTCGATGTTGATGGCACACTGCGCACGCAGATACAGCACACGGCAGTCAAATCCAAGACCAATGTCTTTACTGTTACTGGCGCTTAATGCTTGCTGAACGTGCCAGAACAGCGCCTCACGGGCCAGGTCCGCACGCCAGTAGCGCAGCAGTGCGGCTGATTCACGAATCGGCTGCCACGGCGTATCCCACATGATGGATAACCGGTCCTGACGCACTGCGTCGGTCATAATACTCACCGCTTCCGCACGCAGAGGAGAAAGCGTCGGCACCGGAGCCGGTGTTTCACGTTTGCCTTTCAGTTCGCCAAACGTTTTGTTGATTTGGTCTACAACCGAGCGCGCATCAACGTTCCCCACCACCAGCAGCGTCATTGCATCCGGGGTGTACCATTTCTGGTAGAAATCTTTAATCTTTTCCGCTTCAACGGGTTGTTTCAGCGGATCGGCAGGATCGTGACCTAATAAAGTCGATCCCTTCAGGCGATAACGCCACCAGCCTTCTTTGGTGTCGGCAGGCCAGGTTGCCACCATGTCCTGACTTTGCAGCGCGTGGTTGATGGTTTCTGGTGTAATGGTCAGTTTGCCACTGGCATTTGCCAGATAAGAGAGCGCCTCTTTCAGCAAGTCGTTACGGTTATTTGGCAGACTAAGATTAAACAGCGTGGTGTCGTAAGAAACGATCACCGGTGGCATCGGGCGCTTAGGGTCGATCCCCTGTTGCCACAATGAACGTGCCTGTGCCGCTTCAAGGCCACCGCTTTGCGTCAGCGCGATGCGGGGAATGGCATGACTATAACCGCTCTGTTGGGTACTTTCGGCGAGCGAACCAGTATTAACCAGCAGGCGAATTTCAACACGATCGCTGGGACGCTGGGGCGTGGTCAACACTTGCCACTGTAAACCGTTGGAGAGCGTCCCCTGTTGCCATGCTGGATCAGGCTGGAGCGCATCTGCCTGCACATAGCCAGCAGTGGCCATCACCAGCAAACCGCCCGCTAAAAGTCGAATTTTTGTGCCCTGCATGTGAACCCCTGATCAACTATCCTGGTAATAAAAGACTGCCCGTTATCGGTCAGTCTGAATAACGTTAAAAACACTTCGTGTTAGACCGCAAGAACATGGAAATGTCACGGAAGAAGTGAAATAAACCTGAACTCACCCAGGTGGTAAGTTCAGGCACAGGGGGCAATTATGCGCAAACACCCGCACTCGGGGAAGGGAGTGCGGGCATAAGAGGTGAGATTAAGAGGATAATTCGTGCGTTTTGCCTTCTGGCGCACGATTATTCAGCACATCGTCCAGTTTTTTGTGGTCCAGTTCTTTAACCCACTTAGCGACCACGATGGTTGCTACACCGTTACCGACCAGGTTAGTCAGCGCACGAGCTTCCGACATGAAGCGATCGATACCGAGGATCAGCGCTAGCCCCGCCACCGGTAAATGGCCTACGGCTGAAAGTGTCGCCGCCAGCACGATAAAGCCACTGCCCGTAACCCCTGCCGCCCCTTTAGAAGAAAGCAGCAACACGATTAATAGCGTGATTTGGTGGAAGATATCCATCTGACTGTTGGTAGCCTGGGCGATAAATACCGCCGCCATCGTCAGGTATATCGATGTGCCATCAAGGTTAAACGAGTAGCCTGTCGGGATGACCAACCCCACCACCGATTTCCGGCAGCCGAGTTTTTCCATCTTGTCGAGCATACGTGGCAGCGCCGATTCGGAAGACGATGTTCCCAACACAATCAGCAGTTCTTCACGAATGTAGCGGATAAATTTGAAGATACTGAAACCGGTCGCTTTAGCGATTGAACCCAGTACCAGCACCACAAACAGGATACAGGTGATGTAGAAGCAGATAATGAGCTGCCCCAGCTGCACCAGTGTTCCGACGCCGTATTTACCGATGGTAAATGCCATCGCCCCAAACGCCCCAATCGGTGCCAGGCGCATGATCATATTGATGATGCCGAAGATGACCTGCGAGAAACTTTCGATAACGTTAAAAATCAGCTGGCCTTTGCTGCCCAGACGGTGCAGCGCAAAACCAAACAGTACGGCAAACAGCAGCACCTGCAGGATGTTACCGCTGGCAAACGCGCCAATGACGCTCGCCGGGATGACATCCATAATGAAGGCGACAATGCCCTGGTCTTTCGCCTGCGCGGCGTAAACGGCTACCGCTTTCGCATCCAGACTCGCCGGATCGACGTTCATTCCAGCACCTGGCTGTACAACGTTAACGATAATAAGACCAATAATCAGCGCGATGGTACTGACTATCTCAAAGTAAAGCAGTGCGACTGCGCCGGTACGACCGACCGCCTTCATGCTTTCCATGCCCGCAATGCCAGTGACGACGGTACAAAAGATGACGGGAGCGATGATCATCTTAATGAGCTTAACGAACCCGTCGCCAAGCGGTTTCATTTGCTCGCCTATTTCAGGGTAGAAATGGCCAAGGAGAATACCAATGGCTATCGCTGTCAGGACCTGAAAGTAAAGGCTTTTAAACAGAGAGGTTTTCATAGGGTGTCCTTTAGTAAAACCACAGGTCTTGTAAGGTTATGGGGTACCTGCGGCCTTAAAATAACACCCAGACAACATCACAGAAATGTACCTGGATCATAATTGAAACAAAAATGTTAAAAAGTTTGAGCTGGCTCGCACAAACCAGCACTTTTTAAAGTTTTGTAATCAGTTTGGGGTAGCTATTTTTCTTCCAGGTAACTTTCTTCGAAGATTTCAATGGGAAGTGGACGTGCAAAGAGGAAGCCCTGAGCAATACCAACGCCCGCCTTTGCCAACCAGTCACGTTGTGCTTCTGTCTCTACGCCTTCAGCAATGATTTGCAGATTCAGGCTTTTCGCCAACATGATAATCGCGGCAATCATGCTGCTATCTTCCGGTAACCCATCAATGAACATTTTGTCGATTTTCAAAACGTCCACCGGGAGAGATTTCATATGCTGCAACTGACGCAACCCTGAATAGCCCATACCGAAATCATCCAGCGCCACCTGTACTCCGGCGTTGCGCAGCGGACGAAGGATTGCCACCGCCGCGTGAGGGTCATCAATGCGTCGGCTTTCTGTCACTTCCAGAATCAGCGTTCCTGGCTGAACACGATAGCGCGTTAGCAGTTCCAGCATATCCGCCACCATATTCGGGTGCATCAGTTGCAGAGCTGAGATGTTCACCGATAATGGCAGCATAATGCCGCGCTCCTGCCAGGCGGCAAGCAGTCGGCATGACTCTTCCAGCACCCAGTGACCGACGGTAACCATCAGTCCACAAGACTCAATACGATCAATTAACCCATCCGGTAGGTCCCAACTCCCATCCGGTTGCTGGATACGCAATAACACTTCCGCGCTGACTAACTTGCCGCTGGTCATCTCAACTTGTGGTTGTAGCCAAATCGCAAATTGATGATTTTCAAGCGCATTAAGGATATCGCTCTCTTCCGTCAGCCGCTGTTGAGCGGCTTCCATCTGCTGCGGATCATAGAACTGAATCTGATTCTTCCCTTTATGACGCGCGGTAAACGCCGCAGAAATAGCACGACCATAAAGTTGTTCGGCGGTGATATCGCCATAGAACATCGCCACGCCGATGTTACAGTGTGGGCGCAGTTGAATGCGATCAATAGGCAAGCGCTCGCTCATGATAGTGAGTACTTGCTGACCTAACGTAATAGCGTGCCACGGCTCCTGCACACCGTTGGCGATAACAGCGAAGTCATAGCCACTGACCTGCGCGAGAACCATGCGCGGCGACAGCACCGACTTGAGTTTTTCCACCAGCGTAAGTAGCAGGATTTCCCGCTGCGCCTCTTTCAGCACACCGGCGGTGTCGCGCAGGGTTTCGCAGGTGATAATCATCAGCGCAGTAGTCTGTTTACGCGTCACCACCTGTTCCAGCATCTCCATCAGCAGGGCTTTGTTTGGCAAATCCGACACCGGGAAGCGCATCGCGTTTTCGATCTGCTCTTCATAATGGCGCTGCAACAGTTGCTGGTTAAGGTTATAACTGCGCACCAACATGCCTATTTCATCGTCCTGATGCAGACGCGGCAGCGCCAGCTGATGACCGATAATCTCTTGCGGTGGAATGGCGTTCAGCTCACGAGCAATATTGCGTAAAGGATGTAATATCAGTCGGTTAATACACCAGCTAATCGCCACTGTCAGGATGAGCGACAAAAGTAAGTAAATGGTCACTAACGTTGAGAGCGTACTCATCACGAACTTATACATGCGGAAGGAATCCGCTTGTAACACCAGATAGGCAATCGGTTGTGGGTTTGCCGGGCGCTCCAACGAGTAGACGCCCAGCGAGATTTGCACCGGTAGTTCGAGCAGTCGGGTAACCATTACCGGCACCGGGCGTTCAGGAATAAAACTTTTACGCAGCGCCTGGAACTGGTTAGGCAGCACCACATCTGCGCGGCTGACCACGCCTGCAGGTTTGATGCTGGAGAGAATGGCCTCCGCCTGGGGAATATCCCCTTTGAGGATGGCTGAGGACAAGGGTTCGCGGACAGAACGAGCAATGCTTTCCAGTTGCGTAGCCGTGTTATAGCGATTCTGCTGTACCAGGTGGAACAGCAAAACGGTGCAAAAAACAAAGACAAACACCAGAACAACGGCCGCCACCATTGCCATCTGCTTGATTGTTAACGAACGACTAACGCGCAAATTATCTCTCCCCCGGAAATCCCAGACTGCCGCCCGAGTATACCCGATCGCAGCGGCATTAAGAGAGGCGCTATCTGAAAACTTACCAGTCGGCGTAAGGTATCAGCGGCTGTGGCGGTAAATCCATATCGCCCTGCCATCCGGCGGCAGAATACCGTACGTAGAGCAGGAAATGGCTTGGCGCATAATCTTTCGCCTGCTGGATATCAATCGCCGTGCCGACAAACCAGTTGGATGTAACGCGTCGTTCAAGTAACGCCCGCGCCGTATAGCCAAAGCCCTGGCTGCTACTGCCACCGTTGGTCTGGTCAGCGGCGTCGTCTTTCCAGTCATTCGGAATCAGGTTCATCAGCGGATAACGCGGCATGGTTTTAGTGCGCGAGTGCGACCATGAGCCAGACGCGCCCAGCTCCCATGACCAGTTTTCCGTGCGCTCACGCCACATCACCGGTACGGCAAACGACAGATATTCCTGCGGGCTGTAGTAGCCGCCCTGCCCAAGTGAGTACCCACTCAGGTCTTTGTCGTAATGCCAGATCATGTTGTTCAGGCCGATAGTGACGCGACGATTATTCTGGTTGATGACTTTATAGTAATAGCCCGTCATCCAGCGCACGCGCCAGTTATCTTCGACATTTTTTCCGGTTAACTGATCACCGCTAAGTGATGCCCAGACGCCGTTTGCCTCACCTTTATCATAGCTCAGACTTAACCCCACACCATCGGCACGTACGCCGCCCCATTTTTTCCCGGTATTGCTCGGAGAGTCTTTCTGTCCGCCGAAGGCAAGTAATGAACTGGAAATAGGTCGGCGATGGGCGTTAACGGTGTAGCCAAGCGGCCCGATATCATCGCTGTAACTAACGCCACCGACCACGTCCACGACATTGAAGCCCATCGGCGTGGTGCCAATATCCCAACTCCAGACGTCATTTCGCCAGCCGACCGCCACGCTTGCGCCAGAATCCGACTGACTGCGATTGCCGCTACAATCTTGTAACGTACAGGTCCCCCAGTTGTTGTCCCACGTGCCGTCGTCGTTGGTGGAGAAACTGCCGACATTCATATTGACGAAATCGCTGCGGAAGAACATTCGTCCGTCCGCATAGGGTGCATCTACCTGCAACATGGTGGTGTGCGCTTTCAGATCGGAGTATCCGCCAGTGCCGCTCGATCCCCAGTAGTCGTGCTCCAGGGTGACGTTAAGATCCTGCTGACGATAAAGGTCCGCCGCATCGCTACGTACACCGCGTTTCAGCCAGTCATCTTTCTCGTCGTTGCGGGTCAGTCGGGTAAAGGTGTCGTTATCCTGCGGACGCGTCGTGGTCACACCAGATGCGACCATCGCGTCTTTGTAGGTTTCCAGCGCCTGCTTTGGATCGCCCGCCTGTGCTTCAAACTTCGCACCATCGCGCAGTACCATCGCGCTTTCCATCGACGGCGGCTGAGATTTTGCCTGCGGGATCAGCTTGTTAAATGTCTGCTGCGCCGCTGCGGTATCGCCAAGCTGCGCCTGCGCCAGCGCCACGCGCCGCTGAGTGTTCAGAGAGGCGTTATCGGTGGCGGGCAGTTTCGCCAGCTGGCTACGTGCCGCCGCTTTGTCACCAGCAGCGATATCCACTTCCGTCAGACCAAGAATGGCGTCGACGTTATTCGACTCGCGCGTCAGGACGTTCTGATAAGCCGCGCGGGCGGCGGTGTAATCGCGCCGTTGCTGCGCCCAGTCGGCCAGGGTGAGATCAATGCGTGTGGAAGGTGGCTGCTGACGCAGCATCGCTTCCGCTTCGGCCTCTTTGCCGCTTTCCCGCAGGCGATTCGCAGTCTCCAGCACCTGATCGCTTTGCAGGCGATTAACCAGCTCCTGAATATTGCTGTTCCACTGCGCGCGCGGCAGGCTGTTGATATGCGCCAGTGCCGCCCGGTCTTGATCATGACCGGAGAGATACAGCCCGTAGGCGTAAACCTGCTCCGGGTCGTTCGGCTTCTGCTGCGCCAGATTGCGCATCAGAGTATCAGCCTGGCTGCGTTGTCCGGCCTGCCAGAGATCCTGCGAAAGTCGGTAAGTAATCCACACACTGCCGGGGTCCAGTGCCAGTCGCTGGCGCTGAAGTGCTGCTGCTTGCGCCCATTTGCCCTGTTTTTCCAGCGCTTCGGCCTGCTGTGACAAACGGTCGTTTTGCAGACTACGTTCAATATCGTCAACGCTGCGCCGCTGGCTGGCAGAGAGCGAGGCAATAAATGCTTCAGCCTTTTCCGGCGATTGCTGGCGATAAAGATTCGCCAGACCGCGCACGGCGTTGGTGTTGCCGCTGTCCATCCGCAGCGTCTGCTGATAATAACGTTCGGCTGCAGGGTAATCTTTGCGCGCCATCGCCACATCACCCAGCCCCAGCACCGCATAGCTGTCAGTATTATCTACATTGCGCGCCTGCTGGAATAACCGTTCCGCTTGATCAGGATTGTTCGCTTTAAGCGCGGCATCGCCCTGTTGGATCGCCAGCCAATAACGGTTCACTTTCAGCAGGCTGTTCCATTTGTCGTTGTTGCTGCTGTGCGGGTCCAGCGCGAGGGCTTTCTCCAGATTCGCCACCGCATTGGCGCGATCGCCTTTCTGAGAATACGCCTGGCCCAGCGCCCCCAGCGCTTCACTGTCTTTCGGGTTAGCACGCACCGCCAGTTGCAACTCGGGGATGGCTTTACCCGCCATACCTGAATCCACCGCCGCTAAACCTTGCGCACGGGCACGGAAAGCAGGATCGGCCAGTTGTTTTTGTTGTTCTGCCAGTTGCGATTGTGCAGCAGCCACGTTGTCGCCATCGCTAAATACTGAGAGATATTTTTTCAGCGCCTGCACGCTGGCATCGCTGACAGGCATGTCTTTAATCTGCCCGTACCAGATTTTAGAAGCCCCCTCGCGCCCGGCGTTCGATTTCGCCATCTGCTCCAGTACGGCAAAACCTTCGTCACGGCGATCGCTGCTAAACAGCAATAGCGCCAGATTGTTTTGCAGGCCCGTATTGCCCGGCGTATCCGCATTGATGCGTTTTAGCTGATTAATCGCTTCGCCACGGCGAGCCGGAATTTTCGCCACGGTACTCCAGTACTCGACGGCAATGTCACCTTCCGGCGGCGCCCCGTTGAACAGTTTGTTGTAACCCGCCACGGCTTCTTCCGCATGCCCGGTGGTGGCCTGCAATCGTGCTTGTTGCAATGCCTGACGACCATCCGGCGTGGAAAGCAACATCGTCGTCCGCGACGATTTGTAAGCGTTTGAACTCGGCGCTAATTGCGACAATCGGTCGAGTTGTTTTTGCGCCCCATCAACATCACCCTGCCGTAACAGAGAGCGAAAACGGGCAGCAACGACGTCCGGGTTATTCGGATCAATAAGTTCCAGACGATACAGCGACTGCTGCACCAGGTCTTCGCGGTGAGTCGCTTCGCCAACTCGTACCTGCTCCAGTAGCTGTTGCTGGGCGGTTGGCGCCGCCTCGACCATCGGCATCACAGCCAGACCGAGGGAAAGTGTGAGGATGTTTAGTGTGAATTTGCGCATTCCTGGCCCCAGTCCGGTAATAACTCACCTTTTGTCGAGAAGCGGAAACGGTGTTGATCCCAGCCTTGTCCGAACAGGGTCAGCACATAATTGTAATAGGCATCGCTGCCAGGAAAGTTATCTGCCACACGCTGGCGCTGTACAGCCTGCGCGTCACGGTCCTGAAGAAATGGCAACATAGCCGCAGAAAAACCTACCGGCCCTTGCCCCTGCGCTTTACCCGTCGCGACATCAACTTTCTCCGGCGGATAGCCGTTCTTCTCAGTAAATGTCGCCATCGGTTTAAAACGCGCTAACAGCCGTGCTTTTTGCGGATCAGTATCTGGCATCATGCCGACCCACATATAAACGCGAATGGCGTCATAGCTGCTGATCAGCGTTTTTTCAGCTTTCAGCTGCCAGCCTTTATCTTTTTCATAACGCACCCAGTCAGGCGAAAAACCTTTCGGTGCAGTTTCCAGCAGCAAACGTTGATTCGTTTCGCGCAGCGTAGTCCAGGGCGCGCCAAAGCGGGTGAAATACTGTGCCAGCGTCGGTGGTAGATAACTCGGGTTCAAACGCCAGCTGTTATTCTCGGCAAAGCCGACTTTTCCCGGTAACAGCATGGACCCCAGCCCCGGCACCGTCACCACTTCCTCTTGCGCAATGCGTTTTAACAATGCGCTGCCGATGTCGGTATAACGCTGCTCTTTCCACAATCGCCCCGCCTCAAGCAACGACCAGGCCATCCAGATATCACCATCAGAGGCCGAATTGCTGTCCAGCACTTCCCACTTGCTGTTCTCTTTTTTGCCCCACAGCCAGGCAGGCAAATGTTCGTTTAAGGCCCCCTGAGCAAGATTGTTCTGGGTCCAGTCAAGTAGGTTGTCAAATGTCGTACGATCATTAGCCGCCAGGGCAAAGAACATGCCGTAACTTTGCCCTTCAGAGGTGGTAATTTTGCGTGCGTCACTGGGGTCAATGACGCGCCCTTCCTGACTGATGTAATCCTTTTTGAACTGCTCCCAGGCAGGCCAGTTGCAGGCTGCCTGAACACTGAAGGCAGCCAACAGCAGCATCGTCACGATCCCACTACGCAAAACTTTCATCATCGATTACTCATTATCCGGATTAAGACGACGACGGCTGATGATGCGCAGCAGACGCCACAGTACCCATGCCAGCAGCACCACGCTGATTGCCGCCAGTATCGCCAGCAGAATCGGATGGTTCGCCAGTGCGTACCATAAACGTTCAAACCACGGCAGATGACCGACGTAATAGACGTCGCCAACGCGCAGGCTGTTAACACCGGACTCGCGAATCACCGCTACGGAACCAAACATAGTGGCGCGTTTACCGCTGTCGTTCACCGCATCGTTGAGCATCTCGTAACCGCGTGGACTATCCGCCAGTAACGCAATTACGCTGCGCTGGTCGTTATACGGTGACTGGAAGCCAATCACCGCCGCCATCGCACCAGAAGAGGTCAGCGTGGACTGAGTTTCTGCTGCGCGGTCGTTTTCGTCAGGTACAATGCCGGGGAACGGAGTCTGGCGCATCGGCGTTTTCACCCAGCTTTCGGTAGCCTGCACCAGCAGATCGATCTGCTTGTCATCTTTTAACTTGTCCGGGATACCGCCAATTATCATGATATCGGCGTCTTTCCCCTGAATGGTGCTGCCATCATCGGTCACCGTCAGGTTGATCGCCGGGAAGCCCGTCTGTGCACCAATAAAGCCCACCGTATTAAGCAGTGTTTCCATCTGCGCTTCGTTTGGTGTTTTTGGCATCACGGTAATGGTTTGCGACAAATCCGCCATCCGGCTGAACGGGAAGCCCGCATTAGCAAACGCGCGCAGATCCGGCATCGGGATGAAGTGGTAATACTTCGAGAAGTCGATGGTAGAGTCGTCACCAATCACGACGTGATTCTGCACCGGCTGGAAGGTAATACAGTTATCCACCGAACCACCCGGCATTGGGTTCATATACTCAAAATCGAAACGCAACTGGTTGGTCGCCCCCAGTTTCAGCGCCGGAATGGAGACATCGGTTTTACCATCCAGCAAACCTTGCAACACCGGGATCCGCAGCAGCAGGCGGTTCGCCTCCTGTTTACTGCTCAGGTTGAAAGATTGCAGGAACTGGTTGTTCAGGCTGATATCCATCCGCGAGCTATCTTTCACCGGCGGCATGGTGTAGCGATAGTTGATATCCATATCGATACCGGTGCTACGCATCAGGTAGAGATCTGGCGGCAAGTTCAGCGAGATATTAATCGCTGCCGGCTCCAGCCCGCTGGACTGTAACTGTTCTTCATAGGTTTTCAGCTCACCAAAGGTGACCGGACGATCGGTTCGCACCCAGTTTGGCGCATCGTACGGTTTACGTGGCAATAGCGGTTTAACATCGTTCACCACTACGCTGTCACCACGGAACAAAATATTGCCCTGAGCAATGCCTTTCGCCGCCTGCAATAGATCTTTGTCATCACGCCCAAAGACCACCAACAATTTGACGTAAGGATTCTCCGGATGGTTGATCATCTCAATCACCGGGGCTTTTACTGCCGGATGATCGCGCAGGAAGTCCGGTCGCTTGTCATTGGTCGCAAAGACAATCGCATTGCGGTCCGGAAGCTGATTATAGAGTACCGGGAAGTTCTGTCCGCGCCAGCCAGAACGCGAACCAAACCACGACGCAACAATCGCCGAAGCCTGTTGCAGACCAACATCCGGCGCACCAGCAAAAACTATCGGCAACGTATTGGCTCGGTTATCCCTCGGGTCGAAAAACGGAATCGGGAAGTGCGACAGATCATTTTTCACATTCAGTGATTGATATGTCAGATCCAGTCCGCTACTGCGTCCAACATCCAGCCAGAGCGTTGTGCTGGCCGGGTTTTCACAGACATCCTGATAATGACCAACAAACTCCAGCCGCACGCGGTTGAAGTCGGTGATAAACAGCGGATTAATCGGCATTTGCGCCAACGTCTTTTTACCCAACTGCTCTTTGGTCACTGGCAGCACGCCCATCAACTCATCGTTCAGATAGACTTTCAACTGTGACTGTATCGGCAGCAGTGATGGCGACGGCGTATATTCAAGGTTAAGCATCGCCTTCGTCACCACTTCATCACTGCGCATACCAAACTCTATGCTGCCGTTTGGGTTAATGCCACGCAGTACCATGCTACCCGGCGGCGGCGCGATTTGCGCAAAGGTCAGCTTCACATCGCGCGAAGGGCCATTCTGCGCCACGATGGGCGCGTCCGCGCCCTGCACGCCTGGCATCACCTGTCCGACCCGCGGATTTTGCTCCGCCTGGGCAGGCACAGTTGGCTCAGCATTGATCAGTGGTTGCGTCGTCGGTGTCGCCTGCGTCATGAAAGAGGGGAACGCACTCATCCCCATAGCCACTGCACAAATCCAGAATAGTTTTCTTTTCATCGCGTTATCATCATTGTTGAGCCAAAGCCTGATCCGATGGTTGTACCGTTTCGCTCCGCTCCGGGCGACGCGGAATGAACGAAACAACCCAGGAAACCAGAGAAGTCAGCACACGGAAAATGCCCTTCACCGAAGAAGGCGCAAACTCCGCCAGATGGCGGTAGCCACGGAAGCCGAGCTTCAGAATATCCAGCAGACTTTCCAGCGGCTTATCTTCCGGGTAGCTGTCCTGCCAGAGCGCCCATGTATCCGCACGGGCAAACGTACACTGCACAAAATCGATATGTTGCTGGGTAGTGAGCGGCATCAATTGCAGCCCCACTTCGTTACCCATCACGCGCGCAACCTGAGTCGGGAAGGCATACTCTTGCTGACCGCGTTTGAGCAGCAGATTCACTTTCTGTCCTTCCAGAATCTGCGCCTGACCGTTGATCTTGATCCCCAGGCCGCCGTCAGAGAAGTCCTGAACGGTGCAGGAGAAAAGATGCCCATCTTCCCGGGCAATCGCCGCTGGCATGGTCATCTCAACACGGTGTGAACGACGTACCTGCTTGCTTTCTACCGATACCGCTACTGCGCCGCCGAGAATAATCAGGTTGTAGAACACCCAAACCATACTAACGACCACGGTGAGCATTTCAGTCGGCGGGCCATAGAAGTAACGCCAGATGCCGACAGCAACACCGACCAGGTTGAGTAATACGAGGAAGATGTACGGTCGCGAGATCACCCAGTCGACGTACTCTTCCTCCACCAGACCACCTTTGGCGGTGACGTTAAATTTGCCTTTGTGCGGGTTAATCAGCGCCACCAGCGTCGGCGGGGCGATATACCAGGCGAGCACCGTCTCGTAGATTTCACTCCAGAAGGAGTGGCGATATTTACCCTGAATCTTCGAGTTGGTCAGGCTGGCGTGAATCATATGCGGCAGCACAAACAGGGCAATCATCAACGCAGGCGCGTAAATGATGTAGGCGTGCAGCAGCAGGAACGCCAGCGGTGCGGTCAGGAAGATCAGCCGTGGAATCCCCGACAAGAAGTGGAACATAGCGTTGACGTAGCACAGCCGCTGAGCGAACTTCAGTCCTTTACCAGTAAGCGGGTTATCAAGACGGAAGATTTGCACCATTCCGCGCGCCCAACGGATACGTTGCCCAATGTGCGCCGAAAGGCTTTCAGTCGCCAGCCCCGCCGCCTGGGGAATACGCATATAAGCGGAAGTGTAGCCACGACGGTGTAAACGCAGAGAAGTATGCGCATCTTCAGTCACGGTTTCGACCGCGATGCCGCCAATCTCGTCCAACGGCTTACGACGAATCACCGCACAGGAACCGCAGAAGAAAGTGGCATCCCACATGTCATTACCGTCCTGCACCAGACCGTAGAACAGCGTGCCTTCGTTCGGCGTTTTACGAAAACGCCCCAGGTTGCGTTCGAACGGATCTGGTGAGAAGAAGTGGTGAGGCGTCTGCATCATCGCCAACTGCTTTTCTTTCAGGAACCAGCCCATGGTCATTTGCAGGAACGAGCGTGTGGGAACGTGGTCGCAGTCGAAAATCGACACGAACTCGCCTTTGGCATATTTCAGTGCATTGTTGATGTTGCCTGCTTTCGCATGTTCATGCGTCGTTCGGGCGATATATTTCACCCCCACGTTTTGCGCAAACTGGCGAAACTCTTCCCTGCCGCCGTCATCGAGGATCCAGATGTTGAGTTTGTCTTTCGGCCAGTCGATACCCAGCGAAGCATAAATGGTGTTTTTCACCACGCTGAGATCTTCGTTGTAGGTCGGTACAAAGATATCCACCGACGGCCATTGCGACATGTCTTTCGGCAGCGGTACTGGCTGACGATTCAGTGGCCATACCACCTGGAAGTAGCCAAGCACCAGCACAATCCACGCATAAGTTTCCGCAAATAGCAGGATTAAGCCACATACCAGGCTGACCGGATCATCCCAGTTCAACGTCGAGGTATATCGCCACCAGATATAGCGACACGAGACAGTCAGCGACAGCACAATCAACATCAACGCCGAGAAGCGCCCTGGCATACGCCGCACCATTAGCGCCACGCCCCACAGCAACATCAGGAAGATAAATTGCGACAACGGGTTAAAAGGCTGAGTGACGCAAATTAGCGCCAGAATCAGCGAGAAAGTCACAATAACACCAAGAATAAAACGCCGTGCTCCGGCGCTCAGATGGCCAAGTTCTTTTTTCTCATCAAGATGTTGCGTGTTCTGGCTGACACGTTCTGGTAGTTTGTCCATCCATTGATGGTAACGCCCACGGATATTCTGCAGGCCAGAAAATGCCCGCCAGCGTGGTTTTGGCGTCTCTCTGCGTGAAGCGCCGATCAACAACCAGCAAGTCTGAATGACATAGCGGACTGGATCCAACGGGCGCGGACGCGAAGCGTTGATATGTGGGTAAAGGTTTTTATGTTCTGCGCGGATACGCTGCCAGCGCGGGTGTTCAAGCGGAATGAACACCCAGGCCAGGATCAGCCAAAAACAGCCAAGCGTCGCGCTGAAAGCCGATGCGCCGTGACGACGATAATCCCGATAACGCCCGATAAGACGCGCGTTGACCGGCGGGATAAGCAACCACCGGGTCAAGATACTCATGACGCGCTCCCGACTGGCTTTTTCAGACCGGAATAGTTCAACAGGCACCAGTTTGCCAGCGTCAGAACTTCCTCCGCCGCCAGCGCATCACTGCGGTATTCACCTAACGGCTGTTTCGCCGCCAGGCATTCAGCCATCGCTTCATCGCGATGAATCAACATTGGCAGTAACCGGCGCTGGCTTTGCAACCACAACTGGTAAATATCTTCCTGTACCTGGCTGCCAATGCGGAAATCATTAATCAATATATGCGCGCCAGCAGGCAGTGCTTGCTGATGCAGCCGAATATGGCAGTTAGCATCCACTTTAACGATTGCCAGCGAGTGATCGCACAGGCTCAGGATTTGATGCGTTATCTGCGAGGCGTCGCGCGGTAAGTCGATCAAAATCCATTGATAACGCCCACTGGCCTGCAGCTGCTGCAAGCCTTCGCAAATTGCACCCAACTGAGTTTGCCAGTGCTGGGGATTCTCTTGCTCTTCAATGGTTAACTGACCAAAAGGCAGCAGATCGAGCTGAGAGGTATAGCGCATCCCGGCATCTCGCCAGTCCTGACCATCCAGTATGGCTCTGGCCCAGCCCTGACGATGGGTAAAATCAACGTTGAACGACAAGCGCAACAAATTGTCCGGGCAGGCATCAACCACCAGGACATTTTCTCCCAACATTTGCAATGCCCAGGCCAACGCGGCGGTGATGGTTGTTGTACCCACACCTCCCCGCACCCCCTGTAATCCCAGTACGGCCATTCACTACTCCCCTACTTCTGTTGCGCAAACTCAGCCAACAATGGCCAGCGTTTTAACGCCGCTGCTAACTGCTCACGCTGAGAAATATCGGCATAATCGATATCAGGCAGTGAAAACGCCTGCTTTAACGCCAAAATATCATTCTGAAAGATATAGCCTATCGCGGGATCAGGCAGAGTATCCTGTTCGTTGTTATTCATTATGCTTAATCTCGATAAAATATACCCGCCACGCATCAGTCAATTCTAATCGACAGAATTTTGCCCGTATAATGCCAGACGGCAATACGTAATCCGTTCATTTTTTAACTTTCATGTACGCAACTAACGAAAGTAAAAAACGAAAAGACTGATATCATAAGGCTTCCAGCCTGCTAAATTGATTCACATGCTAAATCTGATAAGTTTTAATTTCAATGGTAGGTTTATTTCTTAGCTTTCGCTAGTAAACTAATAATCAGACAAAATGGTGACTTGAGGGACGTTGTGGACCCTGTATTCTCTATCGGTATCTCATCTTTGTGGGATGAGTTGCGGCATATGCCAGCAGGCGGCGTCTGGTGGTTTAACGTCGATCGTCAAGAAGATGCTATCAGCCTTGTGAATCAAACGATGGCTTCTCAAGCTGAAACCGCGAAAGTCGCGGTCATTAGCATGGATAACGATCCCGAAAAAACCTTCAAATTAGATGATTCTCACGGACCGGAAAAAATAAAATTATTTTCAATGCTAAATCATGAAAAGGGGCTATACTATTTGCCCCGTGATTTACAATGTTCTATTGATCCCGAAAATTATCTTTTCATTCTTGTTTGTGCCAATAATGCATGGCAAAACATTCCAACTGAGCGGCTTCGTTCATGGCTGGATAAAATGAACAAGTGGAGCAGATTATACCATTGCTCACTGCTGGTAATTAATCCAGGAAATAATAACGATAAACAATTTTCATTGTTGCTGGAGGAATACCGCTCACTTTTTGGGCTTGCCAGTTTGCGTTTTCAGGGCGATCAACATCTGCTGGATATCGCCTTCTGGTGCAACGAAAAAGGGGTTAGCGCCCGTCAGCAACTCATCGTTCAGCAGCAAGAGGGTATCTGGACGTTAGTTCAGCGTGAAGAAGCGGAGATCCAACCACGCAGCGATGAAAAACGCATTCTTAGCAATATTGCTGTGCTGGAAGGCGCCCCCCCTTTATCAGAACACTGGCAACTGTTCGACAACAACGAAACTCTGTTCAATGAAGCCCGGACTGCACAGGCTGCAACCGTCGTTTTCTCTTTACAGCAAAATGGGCAAATTGAACCACTGGCCCGCAGCATTCATACCCTGCGTCGCCAGCGTGGTAGTGCGATGAAGATCCTCGTGCGGGAAAATACCGCCAGCCTGCGTGCCACGGATGAACGTTTGTTGTTGGCCTGCGGTGCGAATATGGTGATTCCGTGGAATGCTCCGCTCTCCCGTTGTCTGACGATGATTGAAAGCGTGCAAGGGCAGAAGTTCAGCCGCTATGTTCCGGAAGATATCACTACCCTGCTATCCATGACCCAACCGCTGAAACTGCGCGGTTTTCAAAAGTGGGATGTGTTCTGTGAGGCGGTCAATAACATGATGAATAACACGTTGTTGCCTGCTCATGGTAAAGGCGTGCTGGTCGCTTTACGCCCAGTACCGGGCATCCGCGTTGAGCAAGCCCTGACGCTGTGCCGTCCAAATCGCACTGGCGACATTATGACCGTTGGTGGAAATCGACTGGTCCTGTTCCTCTCATTCTGCAGGATCAACGATCTGGATACTGCGTTGAATCACATTTTCCCGTTACCTACTGGCGACATTTTCTCTAACCGCATGGTCTGGTTTGAAGATGACCAAATCAGCGCTGAACTGGTGCAAATGCGTTTACTTGCCCCGGAACAATGGGGGGTGCCACTGCCTTTAACTCAGGCCTCCATGCCGGTAATCAATGCCGAGCATGATGGGCGTAACTGGCGACGAATACCGGAACCGCTGCGACTGTTGAGTGATCCTGTGGAGCATTCATCATGATGACCATCAGCGATATCATTGAAATCATTATCGTTTGTGCGATTGTTTTTTTCCCGCTGGGCTATCTGGCGCGCCATTCCCTACGGCGCATTCGTGACACCCTACGTTTGTTATTTGCGAAACCTCGTTATGTAAAACCGGCCGGTACGTTACGCCGTGCAGAAAAAGCCAGGGCTACCAAAAAATGACTCAATTTACCCAAAATACCGCTATGCCTTCTTCACTCTGGCAATACTGGCGCGGCCTTTCTGGCTGGAACTTTTATTTTCTGGTTAAGTTCGGCCTGTTGTGGGCGGGCTACCTTAACTTCCATCCGCTACTCAATCTGGTATTTGCCGCGTTCCTGCTGATGCCGATTCCGCGCTACAGCCTGCATCGCCTGCGCCACTGGATCGCCCTGCCAATCGGCTTTGCCCTCTTCTGGCATGATACCTGGCTACCTGGCCCGGAAAGTATTATGAGCCAGGGGTCACAAGTGGCAGGCTTTAGTCCCGATTATTTAATCGATCTGGTCACGCGCTTTATTAACTGGCAGATGATTGGTGCTGTCTTTGTTTTGTTAGTGGCCTGGTTATTCTTGTCGCAATGGATTCGCATCACCGTTTTTGTGGTCGCCATTCTGGTATGGCTGAACGTACTTACGCTGGCTGGTCCAAGTTTCTCCCTGTGGCCAGCCGGTCAACCGACCACCACGGTAACAACGACGGGCGGTAACGCTGCGGCAACAGTCGCGGCAACCGGCGGCACGCCAGTAGTTGGAGATATGCCAGCGCAAACTGCACCACCGACAACCGCAAACCTCAATGCCTGGCTGAATAATTTCTATAACGCCGAGGCGAAACGTAAATCGACCTTCCCATCCGCGCTGCCAGCGGATGCGCAGCCATTTGAGCTTCTGGTGATTAATATCTGTTCGCTTTCATGGTCGGATATTGAAGCTGCCGGATTAATGTCACATCCGTTGTGGTCGCATTTTGATATTGAGTTCAAGAATTTCAACTCTGCAACCTCATACAGCGGTCCGGCGGCGATTCGTCTGCTGCGCGCCAGTTGCGGTCAGCCATCGCACACCAATCTGTATCAACCAGCAAATAATGACTGCTATCTGTTCGATAACTTGTCAAAACTGGGCTTTACCCAGCACCTGATGATGGGACATAACGGCCAGTTTGGCGGCTTCCTGAAAGAAGTTCGCGAAAACGGCGGTATGCAGACCGAATTGATGGATCAAACAAATCTTCCCGTCATTTTGCTGGGCTTTGATGGTTCGCCGGTTTATGACGATACTGCCGTGCTTAACCGCTGGCTGGACGTTACCGAAAAAGATAAAAACAGCCGTAGCGCCACGTTCTACAACACGCTTCCACTGCATGACGGCAACCATTATCCGGGCGTCAGCAAAACAGCGGATTACAAAGCGCGAGCGCAGAAGTTCTTTGATGAACTGGACGCCTTCTTTACTGAACTGGAGAAATCGGGTCGTAAAGTGATGGTCGTCGTAGTACCGGAACACGGTGGCGCGTTGAAAGGTGACAGAATGCAAGTTTCTGGTTTGCGTGATATCCCCAGCCCGGCAATCACTGATGTACCGGTTGGCGTGAAATTCTTCGGCATGAAAACACCACATCAGGGCGCACCAATTGTCATCGACCAACCAAGCAGCTTCCTGGCAATCTCTGATCTGGTGGTTCGCGTTCTCGACGGCAAGATTTTCACCGAAGACAATGTTGACTGGAAAAAACTCACTAGTGGATTACCACAGACTGCGCCTGTTTCCGAGAACTCGAATGCGGTGGTCATTCAATATCAAAATAAACCGTATGTTCGCCTGAACGGTGGCGACTGGGTGCCTTATCCGCAGTAATTACGAAAAAGGCCGCAGAGTTTCCCCCTGCGGCCTGGTCCGGGCGCAAATTGCCATTACGGCAGCCTGACGCCCGCATGGCATATTACTTCCGCTTATTCAGCCAGCTCACGATCAGGCTGGCGAGAATGCCAGCAATGACCGGAGCCGCTAAATCGTGCCAGAAGGCCATGCCCAACTCTGCGAGCGTCATATAGCCGCCTCTGTTGTAATGACAACGTTTCACGGCTATCCTTGAGTGGTCTAGGTTCAAGATTAGCCCCCGTGATGTTGTCAGGTGCATACCTGCAATGTGCGGGGGTTTTCTCTCTCCAGCAACCAATGCCACCAGGGATACAGCCCCCGCAACATTGCGCCTCACAGGAACCCTTCCGGCTTGCCGCTGATTCTACGACCGTTTTTGTGCTTCGAAATCCATCACTTCTTCACTCTGTGCTGCGCATTCCGCAGAATATTATCCGCTTGCAACCGTTGCATTTTTCTTACGAAAAAGGCCGCAGAGTTTCCCCCTGCGGCCTGGTCCGAGCGCAAATTGCCATTACGGCAGCCTGACGCCCGCATGGCATATTACTTCCGCTTATTCAGCCAGCTCACGATCAGGCTGGCGAGAATGCCAGCAATGACCGGAGCCGCTAAATCGTGCCAGAAGGCCATGCCCAACTCTGCGAGCGTCATATAGCCGCCTCTGTTGTAATGACAACGTTTCGCGGCTATCCTTGAGTTGTTTGGGTTCAAGAATGGCCCCCGTGATGTTGTCAGGTGAACACCTGCAACGTGCGGGGGTTTTCTCTCTCCAGCAACCAATGCCGCCGGGGATAAAGCCCCCGCAACATTGCGCCTCACCGGAATCCTTCCGGCTTGCCGCTGATTTTACGATTGCTTTTTATCGTCAGCATCCGGCAATTTTCCTCATTGCGTGATGCCTTCCAGCTTAATTTCTTTGTTTACAATAGTTGCAGTTCATATCCGAGCTGACTCCAGACTGGTAGTGAAATGCGCAATTTTGTAGAATTGCGCCTCCTCGCAATCTCCCCAGTGAATCTGTTGTCTCATTCGTTACACACTGCGTATTCAACTTCTCTACCTGTTGCGCAAGAGAAGCTGGGGTTATTCATTTTTACGAGGCTGACTTCTTTCTGGACAGGACTTTATGCAGCACAACACACAACCATTACACGATCACAAATTGCCGTTTACGCGCTATGACTTCGGCTGGGTTTTATTATGTATAGGAATGGCGATTGGTGCCGGAACCGTGCTGATGCCGGTACAAATTGGCCTGAAGGGGATTTGGGTATTTATTACCGCTGCAATCATTGCTTATCCGGCAACCTGGATAGTGCAGGACATTTATTTAAAGACACTTTCGGAAAGTGATTCCTGTAATGACTATACAGATATTATCAGTCATTACCTGGGCAAAAACTGGGGAATTTTCCTCGGGGTTATCTACTTTTTGATGATTATCCACGGGATTTTTATCTACTCTCTCTCCGTTGTTTTCGACAGCGCCTCATACCTGAAAACCTTCGGTTTAACCGATGCCGATCTTTCACAATCTCTACTTTATAAAGTCGCTATTTTCGCCGTACTGGTGGCAATTGCGTCTGGTGGTGAAAGGTTGCTATTTAAGATCTCCGGGCCAATGGTGGTGGTCAAAGTCGGCATTATTGTCGTGTTCGGTTTTGCGATGATCCCGCACTGGAATTTCGCCAATATAACCGCCTTCCCACAAGCCTCCGTATTTTTCCGCGACGTCCTGCTCACCATTCCATTTTGTTTCTTCTCTGCGGTATTTATTCAGGTGCTTAACCCGATGAATATTGCCTATCGTAAACGGGAAACAGATAAAGTACTGGCAACTCGGCTCGCGCTGCGTACCCACCGGATTAGCTATATCACGCTCATCGCGGTGATCCTGTTTTTTGCCTTTTCGTTTACCTTCTCAATTAGCCACGAAGAAGCCGTTTCTGCCTTTGAACAAAATATCTCGGCACTGGCACTAGCCGCGCAGGTGATCCCCGGGCATATCATTCATATCACCTCTACGGTGCTGAATATCTTTGCCGTACTGACCGCATTCTTTGGCATTTACCTCGGTTTCCACGAGGCCATTAAAGGCATTATTCTCAATCTGTTAAGCCGAATTATTGATACCCAGAAAATTAACTCGCGTATGCTGACTCTGGCAATTTGCGCTTTTATCGTCATTACGTTGACGATTTGGGTTTCGTTTCGTGTATCGGTGCTGGTGTTCTTTCAGTTAGGAAGCCCGTTATATGGCATTGTGTCGTGCCTGATTCCGTTTTTCCTGATCTCTAAAGTTTCACAACTGAAAAAACTACGCGGGCTAAAAACATGGCTTATCCTGTTTTATGGCATTTTGCTGTGCTTTTCGCCGCTGTTGAAGCTGATTGAGTAAAAGTAACGGGGGCTGCTCACAGCAGCCCCAGACGATGTCGATAGCATTTCAGTACAGCCTGGATATGCTCCTGAGTCATAAAGGACTGTTCATACGTTTCCATAACAATGGCATTTTCTTTACGTATATCCTGAAAGAGTTTTTCCAGCAATCTGGGCGCTAATCCCATCGATTCACCCAACAGCAAAAAGTCCTGCCCGATATACTCGCCATAATCACTTTCAAATCCAGGAGCCAGTTCCCGACCGCCTTCTTCTCGCATCAATAACGGCAGCGCCAGATAGTTTGAGAGAAAATATTCCGGATAGGGAGCGACAGAAACAAAGTCATACACCGGCGCTAACGCTGGCGTCAAACCATCGGAGTACACTAAGCCAAAGTTTCGTAAATGCATGTCGTTATTACCCAGCAACCAGGCGTAAACAATGCGACGAAAGAGATCGATTTTAAATGCGATGTTGTCGTTAACATGGGCAATTAAAAATCGGGCCAGCGTTTCATAGCTGACGTATTGCTCGTTATCATTTCCCGTTTTGCCATATTTATCTGTAATCTGCATCGCGCCATCAAGCTGCTCCTGATGCACTGGCTGCCCCTTGTCATCCCGGTCATAGCGCCGGATAACAAACGCGTATTCAAGCTCCTCCTCTGATTGTGGTGCAAAACTCAGCAGGCCATGCACAGGTACGTCAAATCCCAAACGAGACATCAATGTCATTGTTGCATGTTCATTTTCGGCCAAACCGGGAAAGTCGGCTGGAGAGGGCTTAAGGATAAAATTTCCCTGATGATCTACGACGCGGAACTCTCCTTCATCCAGCACTAATTGCAATTTGGGCTGGTAACCGGAAATACTCATCCCTTTTTGTTGACGCGGAAGTTCCTGCACAAACTGAGTTCGCGTAAACCCCAGCCGAGGATTCAATTTTGCAGTGCCGCTCAGGCGCTTCAACCCTTGTGTCGAATATCCGCGCTGTTCGTCACGTTCATTCAGCGGCGTTAACAGAATGCGACAATTCGCCATTATTCCTCCCAAGGTAAAATCTGGATTGCCCCCAGCAGATTCTTGCCGTTATCAATAAGCATTCCCAGCGGATCGTTTTCGTCACGATGCTGTATCTGGCTGTAGCGTTGACGCAGCCATCCTTCTGGCGCCAGTGAGGCAAAATAAGGATGCAACGTCTCACTAGGAAACTGACGCTGTGCGACGGGCAGACTGATTGAGATTGCCGGTCCGTGGTAATCCGGGGCGTACTGAAACAAAAAACCACTGTCGTTCTGAGAGAGTTCACCCACTACCTGACCATAGAGCAACACTTTCACTCGTCGATGCATAGTTTCACTCCAAGAACGTTCGCCACCGCAAACACACTGCCGAATTTAACCTGTTCAGGATCCTTAAAAAGTCGCTTTAACGTGGACGTTGAGATCCCCGTTTGTAGTTCAAGGGTGTATAAATCAATGCCCAATTCTTTGCGCCGTGCGTTCAGTTGTTCCCCCAAATGGCGGGGAGTCTCAATGGTCCGGAGGGGGCGTGGTTGACTAATATTCGGCCCCTGGATAAGTTTCTTCTGCAACTCCTGGAGCTGGTCGCCGATCGCTTTCAACTCTTGAGCCAGATTCTGTGTCCCCGTGTAGATCATTAAAGAACCTTTCAATTGATAAAAGACAAAAAAAGATCACTTATGGTTAAAGGAATTCGTTAAGCATCATAAATGAACCATTTTTTATTAATGATTATAATTTAGCTCATATATAATCCACTGGCAATAAAAATGGTCAAAAAAGATCTATAAGTGATAGTTAAAGCACAAGAAGGTCATATTTGACATGAGACCAGCATGAAAGCCGGTCTCATCGGGTGGGTTATACAGCAGGCTTCTGCGGATTTTCATCCTGATCAACAGCAAAGCAGGCAACCAGTTGACCGCCGTAGTCTTTTAGCTGCGGCTGCAACTGGGTGCAGGGGCCGAAGCGTCGACGACAGCGGGCGTTGAAGGCGCAGCCCGGCGGTGGAGTCAGCGGGCTTGGCAGTTCACCGGTGAGTTTGATGCGCTCGCGGCGATCGTCCGGATTCAGGCGCGGCGTCGCGGAGAGCAGCGCCTGGGTGTACGGATGACGCGGGTTATTGAAGATTTGGTCCTTCGTTCCCTTCTCCACGCAGCGGCCCAGGTACATTACCATCACTTCATCAGCAATGTGCTCCACCACCGACAGGTCATGCGAGATAAAGACATAAGAAAGCCCCAGTTCCTGCTGCAAATCCATCATCAGATTCAGCACCTGCGCACGCACCGAGACGTCCAGCGCAGAAACTGGTTCATCGGCAATCACCACGTCCGGGTCGAGCATCAGACCACGGGCAATGGCGATACGCTGACGCTGACCGCCGGAGAACATATGCGGATAGCGGTCGTAATGCTCGGTTTTCAGGCCGACTTTCGCCATCATCGACAGGGCTTTTTCCCGACGCTGTTCTTTGCTTAAGCTGGTGTTAATAAGCAGCGGCTCTTCGAGAATTTGCCCGACTTTTTTACGCGGATTCAGTGAACCATAGGGGTTCTGGAAGACGATCTGGATTTTCTGCCGACGCAGCTTCTGCGCCTGCGGATCGTGCTTGAGCAAATCCTGCCCCTGATAATACAGTTCACCGCCGGTGGGCGTTTCAATCATCGTCAGTAACCGACCAAGCGTCGATTTACCGCAACCGGATTCACCTACCACCGCCAGCGTTTTGCCACGTTCAAGGGTAAACGAAACGCCATCCAGCGCCTTCACCAGACGTTCCGGCGCGAACATGCCTTTCTTCACCGGATAATGTTTTTTCAGGTCGATAGCCTGCAACAATGGTTGTTGCGAGGTGGCCTCTTGCGTACTCATAGTGTGGGCCTCCCGGCATCATCAAGTGGGTAATGGCATTTGGACTGACGCCCGTCAGCGAGCATATTCAGCGCCGGTTCTTCAGCGCGGCATTTGTCAGTGGCATAGGGACAACGCGGGTTAAGCAGGCAGCCGTTCGGGCGGTCGTATTTGCCTGGAACGACGCCAGGCAACGATGCCAGACGTTCTTTGTCCTGAGCAAATTCCGGCAATGCACGCAGCAATGCCTGAGTATACGGGTGACGCGGCGCACGGAAGATGGCGTGGGCATCACCCGTTTCCACCACCTGGCCTGCATACATCACGATGATTTTATGCGCCGCCTCCGCCACCAGCGCCAGGTCATGAGTGATCAACACCAGCGCCATGTTCTCTTTCTGCTGCAACTCCAGCAGCAGTTCGATGATTTGCGCCTGAATGGTCACGTCCAGCGCGGTAGTCGGTTCATCGGCAATCAGCAGTTTTGGCCGACAGGCAATTGCCATAGCGATCATTACACGCTGGCTCATGCCGCCGGAAAGCTGATGCGGATAAACATCCAGACGCGATGCCGGATCGGGAATACCGACCTGATTCAACAGGTCAATCGCCCGCTGACGGCGGGTACTTTTGTTGCCGCCCTGATGCACCTTAATCGCTTCCATGATCTGGAAACCCACGGTGTAACACGGGTTAAGGCTGGTCATCGGGTCCTGGAAGATCATCGCCACTTCGGCGCCCACCAGATTGCGGCGCTCTTTTTCTGAGATACGCTGCAAATCCTGGCCGTTAAACTCCAGCTTTTCTGCCATCACGCGGCCTGGATAATCAATCAGCCCCATAATCGCCAGTGAACTGACCGACTTACCAGAGCCAGACTCACCCACAATCCCGACCACTTCGCCCTGTTTTACGCTGTAGCTGATGCGGTCTACGGCGCGGAACGGTGCGCTTTCGTCGCCGAAATGCACCGATAATTTATCTATATTTAATAACGCCATCTCGAACCTCTTACTGCTTCAGTTTGGGATCGAGCGCGTCACGCAGACCGTCACCCATCAGGTTAAATGCTAGCACCGTCAGCAGGATCGCCAGACCCGGGAAGGTCACGACCCACCAGGCGCTTTGCGCGAACTGCAACACATCGGAGAGCATGGTGCCCCACTCCGGTGTTGGCGGCTGCGCCCCCATGCCGAGGAAACCAAGAGCAGCCATATCGAGAATGGCGTTAGAGAAACCGAGCGACGCCTGAACAATCAACGGTGCAAGGCAGTTGGGAAGAATATTGATAAACATCTGGCGCAGCGCCCCGGCACCTGCCACGCGAGACGCGGTGACGTAATCGCGATTCACCTCCACCAGCACGGCGGCGCGGGTTAAGCGCACATAGTGCGGCAAGGCAACGAAGGTTAGCGCCAGCGCGGCGTTACCAATCGACGGGCCGAAAATCGCCACCAGCACCAACGCCAGCAGCAGACTTGGCAGCGCCAGCATGATATCGACCACGCGCATGATGATGTTATCGACCAGGCCGCCGAAGTAACCGGCTACCAGGCCGAGAATAACGCCCATAATCAGCGATAACACCACCACCAGACAGCCAACCAGCAGCGACAAGCGCGCGCCGTACATCAGGCGCGACATAACGTCACGACCGACGTCATCTGTACCGAGCAAGTGCGCCATGCTGCCGCCTTCCTGCCAGGCTGGCGGGGCGAGTAGCGCATCGCGGAACTGTTCCGCCGGGTTATACGGCGCAATCCAGTTGGCAAAGATCGCGATAAACAGCACGATGACGACGTAAACCAGCCCGACAACCGCGCCTTTGTTGCGTTTAAAATAGTGCCAGAACTCCTGTAACGGGGTCATCGGCACCGGTGCGATAATCACTTTATTTTCAGTAACCTGTGACATGATGTCCCCTTACTTCTTATGACGAATACGCGGGTTCACCACGCCGTACAGCAGATCGACCAGCAGGTTGACGAGGATAATCATCGTCGCCACCAGCAATACGCCGCCCTGCACTACCGGATAGTCGCGGCGTTGCAGTGCGTCAATCAACCAGCGCCCAAGACCGGGCCACGAGAAGATGGTTTCGGTCAGAATCGCCCCCGCCAGCAATGTTCCCACCTGCAGGCCGATAACGGTCACCACCGGCAGCATCGCGTTACGCAGCGCATGGACGATAATCACCCGCATCCGGGTTAGCCCTTTAGCGCGCGCGGTGCGGATGTAATCCTCGCCCAGCACTTCCAGCATTGAGGAGCGCGTCATACGAACGATAACCGCCAGCGGAATTGTGCCCAGCACCATCGCCGGTAAGATCATATGGGCGACGGCATCGATAAAGTTACCGTCTTCACCCCAAATAGCGGTGTCGATCAGCATAAAACCGGTTAACGGATTGGAATCATCGAGGAACACCATGTCGCTCACGCGACCGGAGACAGGCGTCAGGTTCCAGTGCACCGAAACCAGCATGATCAGCATCATGCCCCACCAGAAGATCGGCATCGAGTAGCCGGTCAGCGCCAGGCCAACCGCAGTGTGATCGAAAATGGAACCGCGTTTAACCGCAGCCAGCACACCAACCGGAATACCGACTGCCGTAGCAAAAATCATCGCACAGACACCAAGTTCCAGCGTGGCCTGGAAGCGCGGCACGAACTCTTCCCAAACCGGGATGCGGCTTTTCATCGAAATGCCTAAATCGCCGTGCATTACGCCCCAAATGTAATGGAGATACTGCTGCCACATCGGTTTATCCAAGCCGAGTTCTGCCAGCAATTGCGCGTGACGCTCTGGGGAGATCCCACGTTCGCCCGCCATGATCATCACCGGATCGCCCGGGATCATGTGGACAAAGGCAAATGTGAGAAGGGTAATACCGATAAACGTGGGGATGACGAGTCCCAAACGTCGGAGAATAAACTGCAACATAACCCGGATTCTCTGTAGTGACCCGCAGCCTGGAACTGCGTGTCTGTATTGCTCACAAATCAATTCCCGCCCGTGCCGGACAGGGAATGAAGTATTGCTGCCGGATGGCGCTGCGCGCAGAGGCACAGCACCACCGGGTATGGCTTTTAATTATTCGATAGAGACGTTTTCGAAGTGATGTTTGCCTAATGGATCAACCACATAGCCTTTAACTTCTTTGCGTACCGGTTCAAACACGGTGGAGTGAGCGATGATCAGTGCCGGAGCCTGATCGTGCATCACCACCTGCGCTTGCTTGTACAGTTCAACGCGTTTGTTGTGGTCGTCGGTAGCACGCGCCGGTTGAATCAGATCTTCAAACGGTTTGTAGCACCATTTTGAGTAGTTGGAGCCTTGTTCAGAGGCGGCGCAGCTGAACAGGGTGGCGAAGAAGTTATCCGGATCCCCGTTATCGCCAGTCCAGCCCATCATTACCGTCTGGTGCTCGCCATCTTTCGCACGCTTGAGGTACTCACCCCATTCGTAGGTGACGATTTTGGCCTGCACGCCCACTTTCGCCCAGTCTGCCTGAATCATCTCTGCCATGCGGCGAGCGTTCGGGTTATACGGACGTTGTACCGGCATTGCCCACAAGTCGATGGAGAAACCTTTTTCCAGACCCGCTTCTTTCAGCAAGGCTTTCGCTTTTTCAGGATCGTAGGTGTAGTCCTGAACGTCGTCGTTATAGCCCCACATGGTTGGCGGGATCAGGTTTTTCGCTGCCACGCCCGCGCCCTGATAAACCGCTTTGATGATCGCGTCTTTGTTCACCGCGTAGGTCAGAGCCTGGCGAACTTTCACGTCATCCAGTGGTTTTTTCTGCACGTTATACGAGAGATAACCGACGTTCAGCCCCGGCATTTCCATCAGGTTGATGGATTTATCCTGCTTCATGCGAGCGATGTCTGCCGGGTTCGGGTACGGCATTACCTGGCATTCATTTTTCTGCAATTTCGCGTAACGCACGGAAGCGTCAGGGGTAATAGAGAAGACCAGCGTATCGATCTGCGGTTTGGTGCCCCAGTAGCCATCAAACGCTTTGTAGCGAATACGGGAATCTTTTTGATACTGCTGTAACTGGAACGGACCGGTGCCGATTGGGTTGAGGTCCAGTTTTTCCGGCGTACCGGCTTTCATCATCGCGTCAGCATATTCTTTTGACAGAATAGAAGCGAAGTCCATTGCCAGGTCAGCCAGGAACGGTGCTTCAGGGCGAGTCAGCACAAACTGAACGGTGTTGTCGTCCACCTTTTTCACTTCGCTGATCAGCTCCGGCAAGCCCATGCCTTCGAAGTATTCGTAGCTACCGCCAGAAACTTTATGGTACGGGTTTTGCGCGTTTTTCTGACGATCGAACGAGAACACCACGTCATCGGCGTTCAGTTCGCGCGTCGGTTTGAATTCTTTGTTGTCGTGCCACTTCACACCTTTACGCAGATGGAAGGTATAGGTTTTACCGTCATCGCTGACTTCCCACTTTTCAGCGAGGCCCGGAATCACTTCAGTGGTGCCGATTTTAAATTCAACCAGACGGTTATAAAGCGGTACGGAAGAGGCGTCATAGGTGGTGCCGGAAGTAAACAGCTGCGGGTTAAACCCTTCCGGAGATCCTTCTGAGCAATAAACCAGAGTTTTAGCCTGAACACTTGCTGCGACGGTCATAGCCACCAGGCTGAGACCAAGCTTCAGCATCCCTGACTTTTTCAAGGAAATACGCATTATTCTGCTCCAATTGTGATGTTTGTTGTTTTAACCCTTTGCAATGGGTTGTCGCTGCCTGACCTTTTTTGTTTTTTGCCCGGTCGGGTCAACGTTATGAGGTGGGGATGCCGTACTAATTAACATCAGTGTTACAGTGCGGATCCTCCATAAAATGCCCCTCGTGACCTACAATCTGTCAACAGAATGTGAAAACGTCAATACAGCCCACCGGGATTTACACCAACGGTGAGAATCCACAAACAAAGATTAAAAAAACTTCAAACAACTATTTGCAGCAGAGAAATTTGTGCTACGCCAACATAACCAGAACAATCAGCTTAATATTTAGCAACAATTGGTGATTAAGTTTTATGCATTTAATGAAAAAAATCTGAGGAAAAGGTGGATATCTGAGCGATTAATACCATGAACGCTAAACCGCACAGCGGAAAATGCCAGCGCCAGCCATAAGTAACGCAAAAAAAGATTTAAGCAAATATAAAAAAAGACAATGGTTTCTGTCACAAATCCGTTAATGGATAGTGAGATATGGGGCGCAAATTTGGCAGGGAAATGTGTGGTGTGCTGCCGTTTAGGTCGGATAAGACGGGTACGCTGCATCCGACAATGAGTGCGGCACATTTGCCTGATGCGACGCTGGCGCGTCTTATCAGGCCTACGTCGCGTCGAACCTCCCTGCCCCCCGGAGGTTCTCATCCTCATGAGGCTACAAATGCAAAAAAGCCTGCTCACTGAGCAGGCTTTTCGAATTTGGTCGGTGATAGAGGATTACTCGCCACTTCGTGGCTCGCCCTGCGGGCCGTTGCTGGCGCAACGTTCTCTCGCTTCGCTCGAGTCGAACCTCCCTGCCCCCGGAGGTTCTCATCCTCATGGGCTACAAATGCAAAAAAGCCTGCTCACTGAGCAGGTTTTTCGAATTTGGTCGGTGATAGAGGATTACTCGCCACTTCGTGGCTCGCCCTGCGGGCCGTTGCTGGCGCAACGTTCTCTCGCTTCGCTCGAGTCGAACCTCCCTGCCCCCGGAGGTTCTCATCCTCATGAGGCTACAAATGCAAAAAAGCCTGCTCACTGAGCAGGTTTTTCGAATTTGGTCGGTGATAGAGGATTACTCGCCACTTCGTGGCTCGCCCTGCGGGCCGTTGCTGGCGCAACGTTCTCTCGCTTCGCTCGAGTCGAACCTCCCTGCCCCCGGAGGTTCTCATCCTCATGAGGCTACAAATGCAAAAAAGCCTGCTCAGTGAGCAGGCTTTTCGAATTTGGTCGGTGATAGAGGATTCGAACCTCCGACCCCTTCGTCCCGAACGAAGTGCGCTACCAGGCTGCGCCAATCACCGAATGCGGGGCGCATCTTACTGCTCAGATACGCCTTCGTCAATCCCTTAATAGCAAAATGCCTTTTGATCGGCGAGAAACTCAGCAGTGCATTTAGTTAGCTTCTGCTTTCTTCGCCTGAGGGATTCGACACCAGTTGTTGTTTTCGTTGATACCACCGTCCGGTGAAGTATAACCAAGGCAACCTAAAATGGTGTCGTACAGTTCTACATGACGGCGTGGCACTTTTATATCCGCCTCTTTTTTCAGCTGCGCGAATGCCTGCGCGTTGGCCGGATTCTCCAGATATTTATCCGACATCCAGACCATCATCGGTACGCGGAACTGCTCCGGTGGCGCATATTCACGTGGTGTGCCATGCAAGTGCTCACGTTCGTTAATTGACTCACCGTGGTCCGCTGCATAGAAAATAATGGCTTTCTTATCGCGGAATTTGTCGATAACCGTGTCGATAAAATGATCAACGTAGGTGATGGAGTTATCGTATGAGTTAATCATCGGCGCTCGTGGGCATTTACGGTCAATGGCATAGCACTCTGGCTTCCACTGGGCAAACTCACGGGGATAACGTTGAGTATAGTTGTAGTGCGAACCTTTGGTATGCAGGACAATCAGATGCTTACCTTCTGGTTTTTTCTCCAGCGAACGCTCGATTTCATTGACCAGCAACATATCGTCCACCGCTTTCCCACGGTTACGCGGCTCTGCTGCAATTTGCTCGCGATAGGCAATGTTGTCAGCCATGGTGTTGCTGTAGAACCACATCTCACTCTGCATGGCGTACAAATCAGAGCTAAAGCCCAGCTGTTTGAGAACCGCAAATACGTTCTGCTCTTTGAGCGTACGTTGAGGGTTATCTTCCGTTCCACCTTCACGCACAAACATACAGCGTAGTGATAATTTAGTCGCGGTATCACAAGAATAACCACGGTACATCACCAGGTTTTTATCTTTGGCCAGCTTCGGCGTGGTATCGCGCTCGTAGCCCAGCATCCCCATATGATCCCAACGCGTAGTTTCGCCAATAATGAAAACCACATAGGTGTCGTCGAGATTTTGCGTCGGGGTATAGGTGAATTTTTTTGCCGGATTCATCAGCGACCGATTGTCTGACGATTCATCCACTTGCGCCCAGGCATACAGCCCCAGCGCAGAAAGCCAGTTCGAAGGCAGATAAGAGTTCGCCAGCACGCCGCCGTAGCTTGGCATATCCACTCCGGCCAAACGGTCTGCACGCTTTTGCACTACATCCATCAGACGAATTGGGCCCCATACCAACAAGCCCGCCAAAAGCACGGTAAGCGTACTACGCCAGCGAGTTTTCGGGGTACAAAGTTGGCGCCAGAAAGTGTCTTGTGAACGGTTCATCCAGATAAATAGCAACGGGATAATACTCACCAGTACAACCCATGCGATAAGCGTCCAGCCAACCACTTCTTTCGACAGGTCAATGTCGGTGGTCATCACCGAAGCAACAATCCCGTAGCCAATCATGACATTCATAAATGTCATGTAGTAGCTGGCCCCGGCAGAAATCAGCACCAGCAATGAAGCCAGCACTTTCCAGGCCGTTCTGCCAAAGAGTGAAATTAAGCGCAAAAAGAAGAAGGTTGCCAGAACCGTCCCTGCAAGTTCGATAACCGCCGAGACGCCATTAAGAAAAGTGAAGTTATGCGCGTAACCGTCAAACCGACGGAAATAGACTGCGCAATTCATAAACAGACCGATATAGACAGCGAGCAAAAAGCTTAGCTTTTGCTGCGTTATCGTTTTGATATATCTCATGCAAACAAACCCTGGAAAAACAGGTGATAACACCCTGCATTATGGCCTTTCAAGCCAGGCAAGGGAAAAGTGCGAAGGTCGTCAGATAAGGAAAATCTGCACACGCTGATAAGTAGACCACAGCAAAGGGAAAAAGTGTGGGGAAAGAGTGTACTTGAAGCACAAATTTACAAAAATACAAGTATGAAAAAAGACTTTAGCGTTACAAAAAGCAGTAAAAAGGGCCAGTTTCCTGGCCCCGAAGATGCGAAATTATTCGTACTGAACGGTAAAATCGACCGTTGCATCCGCGCGACCAATGGTTGCATCAGCGCGAATTGGCACATAGCTGGCGATATAGTTCAGTTGATGTGCGCCATCACCGTTAATTGCAAACTCAACCGGTGTCGGTGGCGTATTTTCCGGGAACTGTTGTACTCCCGCGGCGGTTTTGATTTTCAGCCCAACGCCCGTAGCGCCACCCGCATCCAGCGCAAAAAGATTCGGGTCGTCCGCATTGGGCGTACCGTCCATAGTGACGTAGGCTCTGACCACTTCGCTACAGTTTTTCAGACCGATGGAAAAAGTTGTGGGATTAAGTTCTGTTCCGATTCTTACCGGCTGTTTAAGGACAGCCCTTCCCAGGTCTACCTCAATATTGTCTTTTACCAGTTCACAAGCACCCTGGCTAATTTTAAGGGTGAATTTCAACGTTCCTTTCGGCCCTAAATCCGTGGTTGCCGCCAGTGACGAAAAGGAAAGAGGCAGCAGACATAACGCAAGTATTGTTCGCTTCATGGCTGTTACTCCAGTTCGACATGCATGGTAGCAATGCCGCTATAATCACCGGCAGCGGGTAATTTTCCGGTCGTGCTAACGGGATAAGCGGTAATTGTGGTTGTCGCTTTGCGTTTGACATCTTCGTACAGCGAACCGGGATTCATTTCTAATAAGCTATTACTGTCATTCGGCTTGAGGATATTACCTTTACCGTCCTCAATGACTGCACCAACATCGGCGTTACCTAAATCAATTGCGCTGGGGTAAGCATTATTCGGTGTTGCATCAATACTGAGATAAATTTTAACGCCATCTGAAATATTATTGCAGTCAAAACTCAGTTCTTTTTGTACCTTCCGAACATTTTGTGGCGGTTGCCCGGCACGCCCTTTAAAGTCATGGGCCTGATATTCTCCGAATGGAATATCCAGCACGGTGCCAGCGGCAAGTTCACAGCCTTGAGTGACAGTGATTTTCCCCAAAATACTTACTGTTGCCATTGGAATACTGCCGTAAGATGAAGCTTTTTTTGAACCATAAAGTGCAGCAATTTGAGTTTTTGGAATATCCAGTTCACCAGTAAAAGGCTTGGTTATTTTTATTAATACATTACCTTTACTCCCTGTCGTCCAACCCGTTGACAATCCCCGCGTACACTCCAGACCAAGAGTAACATTATCAATGTCCGTAAATGGAACAATATAATCCCCACGTCTAAAAATATAAATCTTCGTTAATACTGATATATTATTATTCAACTTGTAATAATTTGACTGGGGAGTTGAATCCAAAAGAGTAGATTCTCCTTTAAATCTAGTTACTACTCCCGTTTGAGGTATAGGATCAGGGCACTGACAATAAGCGGAATAAGTATACCCTAGATCAAATGGAATACTGACGATTTTACCTGATTTATTTTCAGTCGGGACCATAATGGTTTGCGTTATATCAAACCAATAGTCGTGAGGTATTCCTGAATCAGTCTGACAGGGTCCCCAATCCGCTGCATAAGTACTTGTAGAAAATAAACTTAAGGTTATTAATACAGCACCAAACACTAATTTCACAAAGCTCATCTGCATATCCTTATTTCTCACATACCGCATTAACCATCACGATAGCCGAATTGTCCTTTTTCTCTGGCAAACGGAACGGCACACGGCAACGTTGCGCCTGCTCATTCCCCCAGCTCACCTGTAACTCGCCCTCTTCCGGCATCCCGCTGATATAGAGCTGCCCCTCTTCACCCACAATGCTGCTGGCTGGTTTGCTGTCATCACTTAATGCTGCGGTAGCACCGAACGGTACAGCGTTGCCATTCGCCTGTTTTAAACTCATCAATACGCGGTAACCAACGCGCGTTTCAAAGCGGGAACGCACAACTGCGCCACGCGTTGGCACGACTTTCTGGAACGCTTCCTGTAGTTCAACGTTTTGCCCCAGCGTGTCGCTACGCAGTTCCACAATGGTTTCACGATATGGCGTGAGATACGGCACCACCGCGTTACCCATCCAGTCAACTTCTACGCCGCTGCTATTAACCACATGTCCACCACGCGCGCCCGGAGCAGAAACAATCGCCAGACTTTCCCCTAAGGGCTGCGAAAGCGTTATACCTTCACTGTGAACGATGACACCGCCGCGCACGCCATAGTTAACCTGTTGGTTATCTTTGGAATAGTTATAGCCCATGTCGATGTTGCCAGAGCCACCCATATACCCCATATTGACGCTGCCACTGTAGCCAACGCCATTACTGGTGTAACCCTGCTGAACGTTATAGTTCAGGTTACGATCTTCCAGTAACGTGCCGCTGACAGAGGCCTGTTGCGACGTCCTGCCATTCTGGTCGGTGGTCATGCGATAACTGCTCCACGCGCCCCCCAGAGGGATCGAAACACTGAATGACCACAGGCGATCGTCTTCTTCCCATTCCGGGCTTCTCGTCCAGGTATAGGCCACACTGTAATTCACCCGACCAATATGACCGTGATAACCAGCGCTTAAGGAGTTCTCCTTACCGTCAACGTTCCAGTAATCCTGCTGCGTCATATTGAAATAAACAGAGCCGTAGTCTCCCAGTTGCTGAGTAATGTTGCCCTGTATCTGGCTACGCTTGTGATAACGACGGTAATCACTGTCGGCGTCACTGCGAACATCGGTCGCTTCCTGGAAGGTGTAATAGCCGCTAGTTGAATACTTGTAGCCCAGCAGGCGCAAGTCAGTGCCGCCGTCAAAACTTTTCGAATAGAGGAAACGATAAGACTGGCCTTCCTCTTTTTCATTGTTGCGTAACTGACTTTTCGCCTGGGTGACATCCACCGATACCGCGCCAATGGTGCCGAAGTTTTTCCCCAGCCCCAGCGCTAAGGCGTTGTAGTCAGCCGATAACAATGCACCACCATAGGCGGTCATTCCCCACGGCAAGCCGTACATGGCGGTAAACTGCCCGAATCGCGATTTATCGCTGTCGTAATTACCCGCACGATACTCACCGGCAGCCAGGCTATATTTCAGATACCCTTCACGCTGAAAAATCGCCACCGCCGAAAACGGCTGGATGAAACGTTGTTCACTTCCGTCGGCTTCTTTAATGATCACCGTCAGGTCGCCGCTGCCGGAGGTTGCGTAGAGATCGTTAATCTCAAATGCGCCCGGCTGAACAAAAGTGCGATAAATGACATAGCCGTTCTGTTCGATACTGACTTCAGCGTTGCTTTTGGCGATGCCGCGCACCACCGGAGCAAAGCCACGCTGGCTGTCCGGCAACATCTCATCGTCAGATGCCAGTAACGCCCCGCGCATTTGTACGCTGTCAAAAATCTCGCCAGGCGTGGCGGTATCACCCAGTGTTATCTGTGACTTGAGTGGAATAATCGCCCGGTTTAACGATGTACCAACGTTATCCCATTGGTTTTTGCCATCGGTACGGTTCCAGATACTGTTATTACGTAAACGCCACGGACCGACGTTCAAACCGCTGCGCAGGTTCAGGTAATAACTGTCACTGGTAGAGTCTGAAGATGAACCTGTTCCTTCATTGCGCCCATTGCTGCCACTAAAGCTGTAATCCAGCAACAGCGCGGGTATTCCTTCGTCCCAGCGAGAAGGATCAACCGTGCCACGAGCGGTCATCATCATTGCCGCCTGCGGGAAGGAAAGATGCAGCGTCTGAGTATTAAAATCAAAGCGGCTGGTGGCCTGGGGAATGATTTCATCAAACGCCACACAGGCTTCCGGTGGTGACATCTTCAGCGCCGGAAAGCTGTCAACACGCACGCCCATTTCTTCCAGTTGCACCCGGCTAAGGCAAGGCATAAGCGACTCACCGCTGGCTTTGCGTTTCGCTTCGCTGGCGGTACTAAAATCCAGCGTCCGGGAAGCCATTTTTTCTTCGTTTACAAACACCGAAACCCGGTATTTACCGGGTATTTGCTGGCCGACAGGTGAGTCGTATACCGACAAGTCGACGTGTTGATCGATACCCTGAACGTTTTCGAGAAATTTAGGGTTAAATTTTCCGCCATACGCAGGTAACGAGCTGGCAATCGTTAATGCCAGCAGTGAGAAAGAAAAATGCGCTCTGTAGTGATAGAGAGGTAAATGCATCCAATGCATAGTAAAAGCGCCTTGTAAAAGGATCAGTTAATCGGCTTCGTCAGCATTTCGCCAGCAACACCGAAATCATTAATAATGCTGTATTTCACTTCGTTCGCATTGCCTGTACCGGCTGGAAGGTTAATGTTTAACTTTCCTTTCGCGAGAACCATTCCCGCCCGTTCAATCTTTTGTCCATTAACGGAAAACTGATTAAAGGTCAGGTTATAAGCGGAGTCGTTATTAACCACAATTTGGTTATTTTGACGTTGAAAACGTAACTGCTTCATTGCCTCAAGATTACTTCCCGGTAAGCCTTTCGGACGGTAGAACAACTTCAGACGGGTGCGAACGGCTATCTGTAAGACGTTTTTATTTTCATTTTCAGCGCTTTTCGCAGGAATCGCTTTTACATTAATCCAGTAAACAGATTCACGATCTTTAGGTAAAGTATCTTCAATATTGACGATACGTAAGACGTTATTTTTATCGGGATCAAGTTTGAATAATGGCGGTGTAATAATAAACGGTGTTTTTTTATTGCCATTCACATCATCAATCCATGACTGGATCAAAAACTCTTCATTTTTATTGTGATTTTCAACGGTCAGCGACGCTTCTTTCTTGCCGCCATCATAAATAACACGCGTCGTGCTTAAGGCTATGCCACCAGCAAAACACTGTTGTGCGGTCATTAAAAGTGCCAGCACGGCAAGGCTAATACGTTTCATGATTCGGTCCCTGAGTCATTGGTGCGAATAATGGCAACAGATAATCTGTTGCCATTGAGAGATGATCGTTCCGTCAGGCTCGATTAGTTGTAAGTCAGGTTGAAGTCGACTTCGGCGTTACCGTAACCGATGGTTACTGCATCTTTAGTAGAGACATAGTTAGCGGTGAAATACAGAACGGTCTGGCCTTGTTTCAGAGTAGTTTTGGATTTCCCAGTATTCAGTTCAACCAGCGTATTGGTGTTATCATAAATACCAATACCTACGCCAGATGCCGCACCTGGTTCAGTGCTCACAGAAATCAGTTTGCTGTTGTCTGCATCACCAACACCGTTAAAACTGATATCCACATTTTTGAACGTGGAGATATCGCAGTTTTCCAGTTTGATTTTGAACGGAGTTGCTGTGGATTTATCACCAGTAGCAGTAAACACAGACTTGTTCACCTGGCCCAGAACAACTTCTTGTTTTTGAGTGTCTGGAGACACAACACAAGCGGCGTCAACAATCTCACCAGTGAATTTAACAGTACCGTCGCCCGCATCAGCTGCGAATACGGAAGTAGAGGTCAGCGCAAGCGCAGATAAGGCAAACAGAACCTTTTTCATTTATAACTCCATTTATATAGATAAATATGCTTGATGTTGTTCATAACAACGGGGGGGCAGATTATACAAATGGTGCTAAAAAATAAAATTATTTTACTGAAGGTGTATTTTGGTAACAAAGTTAAATTTACTTCAACTTCAATGAATTACAAATAACACATCAAATAGCCACTGTGTTTTTAGGAATATATTTATATTGATGATTTATATTAAATAACAAAACACATTCTTTATATGAATATTATTGCTCATTTAATATTCGATTATAAAAAAGGGAGACGCTGACGTCTCCCTGTGGGATTTATTTCAGTAGCCACATATTTCTAAATATGTGCTTCACGCAATACTTCCTGCTCTGGCTGGCGAATGGTAGTAGAAAGCGCCAGAGACAAAATCAGCAGGGCAAAAATGACGTAGAAAGTCACATAGAAGCCGCCAAACAGTGAGGCGATAAGCGAGCCGCAAATGCTGCCGATACCGAAACCGAGGTAAATCACACCGTAGTTTTTAGCCAGGTTATTAAGACCGAAAAACTCACTGACCAGTGACGGGAACACAGTAATCGTGCCACCGAAGTTAAACGCCACACAGGCAATCGCCGCAAAGAATGTCACTGCATTCAATGGTGCAAACAGCAGTGCTGCCATACCCACCAGCGAAATCACCTGTCCAATAGTGATGACTCGGATACGGGCGATTTTGTCAGACAGAATGCCCAGCACCAGACGACCAGAAAGGTTAGCAATAGAAATAACCGTCACTGCATTGGCTGCGGAAATTGCATCGAGATGTGCCAGAACCTGCGCGATATCTTTCGCTACACCAATCACATACAGACCGCTCATGCAGGCAGTGAGGAACATCACCGCCAGCATCCAGTATTGCGGTTTACGCATTGACTCGGCCAGAGTGAAATCATTTTCCACCACACCATTATGGGTTTTGACTTCCTGTTTCGGCGCGTCTTTCATTAACGTCGCGCCAAAGACAATCATCACCAGCGCAATCGCGCCCCAAATCACAAAGGTTTTTTCCAGACCCACCGTCTCCAGCAGATGCGAGTCGATAAATTTGAATCCCAGGCTACCCAAACCATAGGAACCAATAGCAAACGCGGAGATCAGCCCTTTACGCTCCGGGAACCACTTCACACAGTTAGAGAGCGTCAGCAGATAACCTGCGCCATCTGCCAGACCAACCAGCACACCAGCGCTCAACCACAGCATCATCAGGCTGTTGGAATGCGCGGTAAGAAAGAAACCTACCCCCAGCAGAATACCGGAAGCCATTGTGACGCGCTTGACACCAAAACGTTCCTGTAACTTGCCAGCAACAGAAGAAGAAATTGCCAGTCCCAGACTCAACAGGCCGAAGGAGAAAGCAACCTGACTGACCGGCGCATCCAGTTTGGCAGAGAGCGCGCCATTAAACAGGCTCCAGGTATAAACTGACCCCAGCGCAAACTGGGTGATAATGGTACCGATAAGGGTTAGCCAGCGGGTACGCTGATAGTTTGAAGGTGTCATGGCAGTGTCCTGCAGTAGTAAATTGGAAGATTCTCTGCCGACAACCATAACGAAGTGCATTTTATGCCAGGGGAAAAACGGCATGAAATGCCATCAGAACGGAATGAAATGCTTTAACTAAGGAATGAATGACATGACAAACATTCATTAAAATTATTATTTGAGTGAGTTAGCACCCACTATCATTACAATGATTGTTATTGCCGGGCTTTGATTGTGACCAATTCGTTAAAATCTGGCGCTAACGCCCATGGTATACAAGTAATCACTATCATTGGCGCTATTCTCCGCCTGGGATAACGCGGCATAGGCGGCAATATGTTGGTTAAGCAACATATCGGCTCCTACGGTCACATCGAGCCAGTTACCATTCTGATTTGCCGCTGTCATGCGACTTAGGCCTGATTGAGCCTTCCAGATATTTTCACCAAATTGCTGGTTGTAGCTGATTTGCGCCCAGGGGCGGAAATCGCCAAGTCGGGAATCAACACGCCAGCCTAACGTACTGACGCTGGCATGCCATAACGGATCGGTCAGCATTGCCGTGCTGTCGCCAAACTCGTTATACATCGAAGTGGTCGTACCGTCGTAATGCAATGCGGCAACCGGGCCAGTCGTAACGTGTTCATATAAAGGGAAATTCCAGCCCATACTCATGCTGCTGGTTACATCCGCAGGCGTTTCTTCCGCCAGATTAACGTCCAGTCCCAGCACTCTTTGGCTGCTTTGAATACGTTGCGACAAAATATCGTTGTAATCCGGTTGGTGATCGCTATCCCAGGTGTAACGCTCCGTGGTATGTCCGGGTTGCGTATCAACGATATATTCTTGTTGCCAGGCGTAAGCTGTGCTGAGAAAAAAGGAATTGATTACCACGCTCGCCAGTAGACTTAACGTCTGGCGACCACCACATTTTTTTATGATCATTAACACGACTCCAGGGAAGAGCCGAATTCGGCATTATTATTGTCATTGTATGAAAGATATCGGGCATAGTAGTCCTGTATTAAATATTGACTTTTTCACCGGTGCGTCAAGAAAAGCCGGTGAAATTTTTACGAACAGGTACATAGCGAGGGAAAGTATGGAACGTTGCGGCTGGGTGAGTCAGGACCCGCTTTATATTGCCTACCACGATGAAGAGTGGGGCGTGCCTGAAACTGACAGTAAAAAACTGTTCGAAATGATCTGCCTTGAAGGTCAACAAGCGGGGCTGTCCTGGATTACCGTCCTCAAAAAACGAGAAAATTATCGCGCCTGTTTTCATCAGTTCGATCCAGTAAAAGTTGCGGCAATGCAGGAAGAGGATGTCGAAAGACTGGTTCAGGACGCCGGGATTATCCGCCATCGCGGGAAGATTCAGGCCATTATTGGCAATGCGCGTGCATACCTGCAAATGGAAGAGAACGGCGAACCGTTTGCCGATTTTGTCTGGTCGTTCGTAAATCATCAGCCACAGGTGACACAAGCCACAACGTTGAGCGAAATCCCCTCGTCGACACCTGCCTCCGACGCACTCTCTAAGGCATTGAAAAAAAGTGGCTTTAAATTTGTAGGCTCGACGATTTGTTACTCCTTTATGCAGGCGTGTGGGCTGGTGAACGATCATGTGGTTGGCTGCTGTTGCCATCCGGGGAATAAGGCATGATTAGACAAGCGCAACGTTCTGAGCTGCCCGCGATCCTTGAACTGTGGCTGGAAAGCACAACCTGGGGACATCCCTTTATAGAAGAGAGTTACTGGCGTGACTGCATTCCACTGGTGCGTGATGCATATCTTGCTAACGCACAAAACTGGGTGTGGGAAGAAAGCGGTGAATTTCTCGGTTTTGTCAGCGTAATGGAAGGGCGATTTCTGGCAGCGATGTTTGTCGCACCGAAGGCTGTCAGGCGCGGTATCGGCAAGGCGTTAATGCAACATATGCAACAACGCCATCCCCATTTATTGCTGGAGGTTTACCAGAAAAACCAACCAGCGATAAGTTTTTATCATGCGCAAGGCTTTCGCATTGTCGACTGCGCATGGCAGGAGGAAACTCAACTCCCTACCTGGATTATGGACTGGCAGGCGGATCAAACGCCGTAAGCGTAAGTTCAGGGCCAGTGTATTTTTCCAGCCACGCCAGCGCCGTGTTACCTGCACAGCCATTCCCCAGCCGCGAGCTTGGGAGGTCTTTGGTCAGCACATTCACCGCACCGTTCTTACAAATCCCGCCAGCAGTAAAATCCAGATCCGGCCATGCCCCTTCGTGAATGCACATCACACCGGGTTTGATACCTTCGCTAATCACCGCTCCGGCAAGGATTTGCCCGCGTGAGTTCCACAGCCGAACAGTATCACCATCTTGTATACCGCGCGCCTGTGCATCTACAGGATGAATGGTGACAGGTTCTCGATTTGCCACCGCGTACAATTCGCGCAGGGAACTGTAATTCAACTGACTGTGCAGACGATGCGCCGGATGAGCAGAAAGTACCTGCAACTGTTCCGGTTCGGCGTTGCCCTGCCACTCATCCGGCTCCAGCCACATGGGATGCCCTGGACAATCAGGGTAACCGTAATCCGCGATACGCTGCGAGAAGATTTCAATCTTACCACTGGCAGTTTTTAACGGATGCGCCTGTGGGGCGCGGCGAAAATCAGCAAACCGAATAAACTGTTCGCTGGTTGGGTTTTCTGGCATCTCAATTAACTGGTTGGCTTCCCAGAACTCGTCAAACGGCGGCAAGTGTACCTGCTGACTTGCCCCACGTTGCCGCGCAACGTTATAGAACGTTTCCAGCCATTGCAGCTCACTTTTCCCTTCCGTAAACCGTGTATAGCCGCCCTTCTCCCAGCGCTCACTTAACTCAGCAAAAACATCAAAATCATTACGCGCTTCATCGCGCGGTGGCACTACTTGCTTCATCGGCACCAGATGCTGATTGCTGTAATCACCAGTCATAGTGAGATCGTTACGCTCAAATGAGGTGGTCGCGGGGAGGACGATATCGGCGTGTTTCGCCGCCGCCGTCCAGAAACATTCCGATATCACCACCAGCTCCGGTTTTTGCCAGGCGCGGATCAAGCGATTGGTATCCTGGTGGTGGGTAAAGTTGGCACCGCCCGCCCACCAGATAAAACGAATATCCGGAAAATGTCGGTTCATGCCGTTGTGTTGATACGCGCCGCCAGGATTTTCCAGAGCTTCAACAATGCGAGCTACGGGGATTTTATCTACCGCATCGGTGCCCTCCGGCAAACTGCCCTGCATGGATGAAAGCACCGCAGCGCGGCGCGTGGGATTACCACCGTTGGCAAAATGATAAGAAAGCCCAAAACCGCCACCTGGTGTACCGATTTGCCCCAACATTGCCGCCAGCGTGACGAGCATCCAGTGTTTCTGCTCGCCAAACTGTTGGCGTTGCATTCCCCAACCAGCCATCAGCATGGTGGTATTTTGATGGAAAATAGCCGCCAGTTCGCGGATTTTCTCTGCGCCAACACCACAAATCTCCGCCGCCCATTCGGCAGTTTTCGCAATGCCATCGCTCTCGCCCAGCAAATAAGCGGCGAAGACGTCATAACCTGTGGTACAACGTGCCAGAAATGCCTCGTCGTGCCAGCCATTTTCCACCAGCGTATGGGCGATCCCCAGCATCAGTGCTACGTCGGTGCCCATATGTGGAGCTACCCACTCTATTTTGTCGCCAAAGAAATCGACGGTTTCCGATCGCATTGGATCAATGCAGATCAGCTTTTTCCCACTGTCACGCAGTGCACAAAAGTAAGAAAGCCCCTGCTCATCAGACGCATTCCACGCAATTTTCAGCGTATTTAGAGGGTTAGCACTCCACAGCACCACCACATCGCTGTGTTGCAGCACCAACGGCCAGCTGGTCTGCTGTTGATAAACTTCGCTGCCGCCCACAACATACGGCATGATCGCCTGTGCTGCGCCGGTCGAATAATCCCCCAGATGGCCGGTATAGCCGCCTGCCAGCGCCATATAGCGTTGTAACAAGGTTGACGCTTTATGCAGCACGCCATTTGAACGCCAACCGTAGGAACCGGCAAAAATCGACGCCGGACCATAAGTTCCGCGAATGCGTTTGTGTTGTTGGTGAATAAGATCCAGTGCCTCATCCCAACTCACGCGAACAAATTCGTCCTGCCCGCGAATTCCTTGTGGATTTTCTGGTGACGCAAGAAAGCCTTTACGCACCATCGGAAATCGCACCCGCGTATTGCTATGAACCTGGTCGCGAACCGCACTCTGCAAGGAGTTTTCCATTCCTGTGGTTAACGCACCACGCGAGGTGAAAACTGTTTCACCGTCGGTTTCAACCAGCATTGGGCCCCAGTGGGCGGCAGTAAGAACAGAATAACGTGAGGATGAGTTGGCCAAACCGAAGGCTCCTGAAAAGTTAGATGTATTGAGCAGTTAAATATTACTTACAAATTTCCGAGTATTCCCAGGAATAATCTTCATGTTCACACGGCATAATCTTCCGCCACGAAACCCGTGGCAAAGAATAAAAAGGTTATTAAGGATTAACAATGAAGAAACGTGTTTATCTTATTGCCGCCGTTGTGAGTGGCGCTCTGGCGGTATCTGGTTGTACAACTAACCCTTACACTGGCGAACGCGAAGCGGGTAAATCTGCTATTGGCGCGGGTCTGGGCTCTCTCGTTGGCGCGGGCATTGGCGCACTCTCTTCTTCGAAGAAAGATCGTGGTAAAGGCGCACTGATTGGCGCAGCAGCAGGCGCGGCACTGGGCGGCGGCGTTGGCTATTACATGGATGTGCAGGAAGCGAAACTGCGCGACAAAATGCGCGGCACCGGCGTTAGCGTAACGCGCAGCGGGGACAACATTATCCTCAACATGCCGAACAATGTGACCTTCGACAGCAGCAGCGCCACTCTGAAACCAGCAGGTGCTAACACCCTGACCGGTGTTGCAATGGTACTGAAAGAGTACCCGAAAACGGCGGTTAACGTGATTGGCTACACCGACAGCACTGGTGGTCATGACCTGAACATGCGTCTGTCGCAGCAGCGTGCAGATTCCGTTGCCAGCGCGTTGATTACCCAGGGCGTTGACGCCAGCCGTATTCGTACCCAGGGTCTTGGTCCGGCTAACCCGATCGCCAGCAACAGCACCGCAGAAGGCAAAGCCCAAAACCGTCGCGTAGAAATTACCTTAAGCCCGCTGTAATCACTTTCATGCCAGGTGGTGATTCAATCACCTGGTATTCTTAGGTTTTCCTGCTTCATTTTTCAGGCTAAGGTGATCGCCTTATCAGTGAATGGAGAGAAGCATGAAGCCGTCCGTTATCCTCTACAAAGCCTTACCTGATGATTTACTGCAACGCCTGCAAGCACATTTCACCGTTCACCAGGTGACAGACCTCACTCCACAGACCGTCGCGCAAAACGCGGAAATTTTTGCCGAAGCCGAGGGCTTGTTAGGTTCAAATGAAAATGTTGATGCCGCGTTGCTGGACAAAATGCCGAAACTGCGTGCCACATCAACTATCTCTGTAGGCTACGACAATTTCGATGTCGATGCGCTTACCGCCCGAAAAATCCTGCTAATGCATACGCCAACCGTATTAACGGAAACGGTGGCCGATACACTGATGGCATTGGTGCTGTGTACCGCGCGTCGGGTTGTCGAGGTAGCAGAACGCGTAAAAGCAGGCGAATGGACCGCGAGCATTGGCCCGGACTGGTACGGCAGCGACGTGCATCATAAAACTCTTGGCATTGTCGGGATGGGACGGATCGGCATGGCACTGGCACAACGGGCGCACTTTGGCTTCAACATGCCGATTCTCTATAACGCTCGCCGCCACCATAAAGAAGCTGAAGAACGCTTTAACGCCCGTTATTGCGATCTGGATACGCTGCTACAAGAATCGGATTTCGTTTGCCTGATCCTGCCGCTAACTGAAGAAACGCATCACCTGTTTGGCGCTGAACAATTCGCCAAAATGAAATCCTCCGCCATCTTCATTAATGCAGGACGTGGACCGGTGGTTGACGAAAATGCACTGATTGCGGCATTGCAGAAAGGGGAAATTCACGCCGCCGGACTGGATGTCTTCGAACAAGAGCCACTGTCAGTAGATTCACCGCTGCTCTCAATGGCAAATGTCGTCGCAGTCCCACATATTGGTTCTGCTACTCATGAGACGCGTTATGGCATGGCCGCCTGTGCGGTGGATAATTTGATTAATGCGTTACAAGGGAATGTCGAGAAGAACTGTGTGAATCCGCAAGTCGCGGAATAACCGCGACTGCGTGGAGAAAAGCCCGAAAATCTCCCGGGCTTTTACTCTTTATTGGGTTGCAGTTACTGCTGCGGTCCAGGCCTGATTAAACGCCTGATGTTGTGCCGGTAATGGCGCAATCAGTTTGTTATATTCACTCGCCTGCTGCGAAGTCGGGAACTGAATGCCATTCGCCACAAAGCTTACCTGAGTACCCTGCTGGGAAATATAGTCCCCAACCATTACCAGTTGTTGTGTAAAGGTTTGTGCCGCCGGAATCAACGGTTGTAACGCATCAGCCGGTGTCGTCACCACTTTGGTGAATGCCTGATCAAAGACCGGCTTCAGATCATCAGTCTGTTTCAGCGCAGAGTGCGCAGCATCGGCCTGCAACTTCGCATTTTGTAGCTGTTGCGCCAGTACACCCAGCGAACCGTTCATTTCACGCAGCGGACCACTTTGCGTGACATAATCCTGTGGTGCACGAATTGCGTTAACGCTGTCTACAACCGGACGTAGACCGGAATCCATCGCCTGATTCACCTGTTGGGAATAGCCATACAGAATCGCGTAATCAGAGACAAAAGGACCAAATTGTTTTTTCTGATCGGCAGTCAGGGTTGGTAGACGTTCACCGCTACGCATCACTGTATTCTGCAGGAAGTCGATAAACGCTTTACGCTGATCGCCTTCTTTATCAAAACACCCACTCAGGCTAACTACCATTAATAACGCCGCAAGAGGCGCAAACCAGCGAGAGCAGGACTTTCCTGTCGCCATTTTCTTACTCCTTTCACCCAAAAAAAGCGCACAACGACACACGCGTGTCTGACGTGACAAGGATAGTCCAGGACAAGCTTGCAAGATACCCTTTATGCATAATCTTCCTGGGAAAATGATGTAGAAAATGAAGGAAGGTTAATTTGTTGTTTCATTGTTAAAAACAGGCATTGCTATTGCGTTTTTTAGCCAGGACTTTACTTCTCTTAGGTAGGTGAAATTTTCGGAATCTTTACAATCCGGGATTCTGCGAAATATATCGGCATTAATCATATCGTTAGGCAACTATAAGTCACAGTTATTGATAGGCTGAATCGAATCACACTCTGGTTGCTTCCCGCTGAGTCTGTGTTTCCCGACTATTCTTAATGAGCTTCAATGCAATTCACGATCCCGCAGTGTGATTTGAGGAGTTTTCAATGGAATATAAAGATCCAATGCTTGAGCTGTTGAGCAGCCTGGAACAAATTGTTTTTAAAGATGAAACACAGAAGATTACCCTGATGCACAGACCTACGCCCTGTACCGAGATTGAGCAATTACGCAAAGGAACGGGGTTAAAAATTGATGATTTCGCTCGTGTTTTGGGCGTATCCGTTGCGATGGTAAAGGAATGGGAATCCAGACGAGTGAAGCCTTCCAGTGCTGAACTAAAATTAATGCGTCTGATTCAGGCCAATCCGGCATTAAGTAAGCAGTTGATGGAATAGAGTTTTATTAACTTTTTTGATGTTTACGGTCCTGATGACAGGGCCGTTTTCCGACCGATTAATCATAAATTTGAAAAATAATTGTTGCATCCACCTCCAATGCGTGGCTTAATGCACATCAACGGTTTGACGTACAGACCATTAAAGCAGTGTAGTAAGGCAAGTCCCTTCAAGAGTTATCGTTGATACCCCTCGTAGTGCACATTTCCTTTAACGCTTCAAAATCTGTAAAGCACGCCATATCGCCGAAAGGCACACTTAATTATTAAAGGTAATACACTATGTCCGGTAAAATGACTGGTATCGTAAAATGGTTCAACGCTGACAAAGGCTTCGGCTTCATCACTCCTGACGATGGCTCTAAAGACGTGTTCGTACACTTCTCTGCTATCCAGAACGATGGTTACAAATCTCTGGACGAAGGTCAGAAAGTGTCCTTCACCATCGAAAGCGGCGCTAAAGGCCCGGCAGCTGGTAACGTAACCAGCCTGTAATCTCTGCTTTAAAGCACAGAATCTAAGATCCCTGCCATTTGGCGGGGATTTTTTTATTGGAAAAACCGCTTTAAATGTAGAGAAGAACAGTCGCAGGAACAATCCAGATCCGGCACCGGGATGTCCGGGCAAAAGTCCGGGATATGGCAATCACGACAGGCCGCACCATCACACCCGGAACAATCACAATCATTATTCTTCTTTTTACGTATAACCTCGTTCAGGTGTTGCTTCTGCCTGATTGTCTGTGCCGCAAGTCGGCAATCTGCAAAACGCTGACGTATCTCGCCCCAGCCTGCAATAACACCTTTCTGTTGAATAATCTCTTTGACCGCTCCCGAACATCCCTGCGTTTGGTGCAACACACTGTAAGCACAGCGATATCCTTTGCGAGGAGAAAGATGTCGTTGATAAAGCATTATCAACAGTAAAAGCAGTTTATTCATGAAGGCTCCGAACCATTCATGTTCTCAATTAAAAACCTATTTAATAGCCAAATCCATTCGCATTTTTTAAATAATATTCATCAAGGAAATAAATTAGGGTGCATTGAGAATACCCAACACCGTAAGAAAGGCGGGAATAACTTCCCGCCGAAGACTCTTACTCTTTCAAATTGCAGGCTAAAAATGCCGCCAGCTCATAACTCCCCTGTTTAATATGCAATTCACACAGTGAATCTCTTACCATCCAGGTGAAAAATAAAAGCGTGAAACAAATCACTATTAAAGAAAGTAATCCGTATTTTTGCGGCATTCCCAGCCTCCTGTGTTGATTTCCAACGAGTAAGAGGCTAACCTTATGGTGTTCAGGCATAGAGGTAGCCTCACTTTGATTTATAGTCAGGTGGGGCTTTTCTCTGTCTGCCTTTCGGTGAATACCTGAGACAAACAGTCTCAAGCACCCACAGCTATTCTAGCGTAATAAATTCCTTTCCTCTCCTTAATAAAATCCTAAAAAAATCTCATGAAATTAATATATGAGATAATTTTTATTCAGCAGAAAATTATTAAAGGTAGCTGTATTATTTAGCTATAAAAAAAGCCTGCCAAGTGGCAGGCTATTTAATAACAGTGTTATTACTGCAACAGCGAAATATCCGCAACGCGCAGGAATAATTCGCGCAGTTTTTCCAGCATGGTCAGACGGTTGATACGCAGATCTTTGTCATCAACCATGACCATCACTTTATCGAAGAAAGCATCTACCGGTTCACGCAACTCGGCCAGTTCGACCAGCGCATCCTGGTAACGACCTTCAGCAAAGTACGGCTCCAGTTTGTCGCGCAGCACCACAACCTGCATCGCCAGCTTAATTTCTTCCGGCTCTTTCAGGGTAGAGGCATTAACGCGATCGCTCAGCACTTCGGCAGATTTCGCCAGAATGTTGGATACACGTTTGTTCGCCGCCGCCAGTGCTGCAGCCGCATCCAGCGTACGGAAGTGCGATACTGCTTTCATACGAGCATCGAAATCTGCCGGACGAGTCGGACGACGCGCCAGTACCGCCTGGATGGTGTCAACGGTGTAACCTTCGTCCTGATACCAGGCGCGGAAGCGACCAAGCATAAAGTCGATAACGTCATCAACCACGTTGGCGTTGGTCAGCTTATCACCGTACAAGCGCACCGCTTCTTCGGTCAGCGTTTGCAGATCAAGGTTGAGGTTCTTCTCAACGATAATACGCAGCACGCCAAGTGCGGCACGACGCAGCGCAAACGGGTCTTTGTCGCCTTTCGGATGCTGACCAATACCGAAGATACCCGCCAGGGTATCCATCTTGTCAGCAATCGCCAGCGCACAGGCTACCGGGTTAGACGGCAGGTCATCACCGGCAAAACGCGGCTGATACTGCTCGTTCAGAGCTACCGCGACATCTTCCGCTTCGCCATCGTGACGCGCGTAGTGCATCCCCATAACGCCCTGGGTGTCGGTGAACTCGAAGACCATGTTGGTCATCAGGTCACACTTAGACAGCAGACCCGCACGGGTTGCGTGGTTGACGTCAGCGCCAATCTGTTCAGCAATCCAACCAGCCAGTGCCTGGATGCGGTCAGTTTTGTCACGCAGTGTGCCAAGCTGTTGCTGGAACAGCACGGTTTGCAGGCGCGGCAGGTTATCTTCCAGACGTTTTTTACGGTCGGTGTTGAAGAAGAACTCGGCATCCGCCAGGCGTGGACGAACAACCTTTTCGTTACCAGAAATAATTTGCTGCGGATCTTTCGATTCGATGTTGGCAACGAAGATAAAGTTCGGCAGCAGTTTGCCGTCGTTCGCGTACACAGGGAAGTATTTCTGATCACCTTTCATGGTGTAAACCAGGGCTTCAGATGGCACCGCGAGGAATTTCTCTTCGAATTTCGCAGTCAGCACAACCGGCCATTCAACCAGAGAAGCCACTTCTTCCAGCAGGTTTTCGCTTAAGTCAGCGTTACCGCCAATCTTACGCGCTGCTTCTTCGGCATCGGCTTTAATCTTCGCCTTACGTTCTTCATAATCGGCGATGACTTTCCCGCGCTCACGCAGAATCTCCGGATACTGATCGGCATTGTCGATAGTGAATTCCGGTTCGCCCATAAAGCGGTGACCGCGAATCACGCGATCGGACTGAATGCCCAGGATCGTCGCCGGAATAACTTTGTCGCCCAGCAGCAGGGTTACGGTGTGAACCGGACGCACGAAGTGTACGTCAGACGCGCCCCAGCGCATCAGTTTCGGGATCGGCAGTTTCGCCAGCGAAGTCGCAACCATATTCGGCAGCAGTGCTTCGGTACTTTCGCCTTTCACGTGGGCGCGATACAGCAGCCATTCACCTTTGTCAGTGGTCAGGCGCTCTGCCTGGTCAACGGTAATACCGCAACCACGCGCCCAACCTTCTGCCGCTTTGCTCGGTTTACCTTCGGCGTCGAACGCCTGGGCAATTGCCGGGCCACGTTTTTCGATTTCGCGATCCGGCTGTGCTTCCGCCAGGTTAGCTACTTTCAGCGCCAGACGACGCGGAGCAGCAAACCATTGAACGGTGCCGTGTGCGAGGCCAGCGTTATCCAGCTCCGCAGTAAAGTTCGCAGCAAAGGACTCTGCCAGGCTGCGCAGTGCTTTTGGTGGCAGCTCTTCAGTGCCGATTTCCACCAGAAAAGTTTTCTCAGACATAGCCGCCTCTTACTTATCTTTGTTGCACATCGGGAAGCCGAGGGCTTCACGGGAAGCGTAGTATGCTTCTGCCACTGCTTTGGTCAGGGTGCGAATGCGCAGAATGTAGCGCTGACGCTCGGTGACGGAGATGGCTTTACGCGCATCCAGCAGGTTGAAGCTGTGGGCGGCTTTCAGAATACGCTCGTAGGCTGGCAGCGGCAGCGGACTTTCCAGCGCCAGCAGCTGCTGGGCTTCTTTCTCGTACTGCTCGAAGCAGGTGAACAGGAAGTCCACATCCGCGTATTCGAAGTTGTAAGTGGACTGCTCCACTTCGTTCTGATGGAACACGTCGCCGTAGGTGGTTTTACCCAGCGGGCCGTCGCTCCAGACCAGGTCGTAAACGCTGTCTACGCCCTGAATGTACATTGCCAGACGTTCCAGACCGTAGGTGATCTCGCCGGTAACCGGTTTACACTCCAGACCACCAACCTGCTGGAAGTAAGTGAACTGCGTCACTTCCATGCCGTTCAGCCACACTTCCCAGCCCAGCCCCCAGGCACCCAGCGTCGGGTTTTCCCAGTTATCTTCCACGAAACGGATATCGTGGATAGTCGGGTCCATGCCCAGCTCTTTCAGAGAACCGAGGTACAGCTCCTGAATATTGTCCGGCGATGGCTTAATCACCACCTGGAACTGATAGTAGTGCTGTAAACGGTTGGGGTTTTCGCCGTAGCGACCATCGGTCGGGCGACGAGAAGGCTGAACATAAGCAGCCGCCATCGGTTCTGGCCCCAGCGCGCGCAGACAGGTCATTGGGTGAGAGGTTCCCGCGCCGACTTCCATGTCCAATGGTTGAACAATGGTGCAGCCCTGGCGAGCCCAGTAATCCTGTAAGGTCAGGATCAAGCCCTGGAAGGTCCTGGTATCAAACTTTTGCATATTATTTCGTGCTGGATACGTGTGGATTTAAAGGAAGGGATCAGTATACCCGCTGGATGGAAGATATACAGTACGAAACGGGAAAAAGCAGGGCTTAACGCATGGAAAGATGCAAAAAATGGCCATCTGCGTCAAAAGAACAGACAAACTGCTCTTTCCGGAAGGTATAACCACGCATTTCGTAGCTTCCCTGGAACTGTTCAAAGGCGGTGACGTCGATTTTTTGCTCGCCGGTGTTATAACGTTTTGCTGCCTGACCCTTGCACAATGCTTCCATATTCAATGAACGCAGCGGCTCAACCTTTACCCGCTGTGCTTTCTGCTCGGGTGGCGGTGTCGAGCATCCCACTAACACAATAAGTGCCATTGCTGGAAAGAAAGAGTTCATCATCATTAAATTACCGTCTTATTTGCAGGTGAGTCTTATTATTAATATCGGTATAGTGGCTGAATCTAACGAATTTCCTCAAGCCTCTATAAGCTGTAGAGATAAAACTCGGATTATTCCAGTGCACCAGCTGAATGATTTATCGGTCAGACCTTTTTTTAACCAGTTACAGAGACACAGATGCAGCCCAAAATTTATTGGATTGATAACCTGCGAGGGATAGCCTGTTTAATGGTGGTGATGATTCATACTACCACCTGGTATGTAACCAACGCCCATAGCGTTAGCCCCGTAACCTGGGATATCGCGAATGTTCTAAATTCTGCCTCCCGTGTCAGCGTGCCGCTATTTTTCATGATTTCCGGCTATCTCTTTTTTGGCGAACGTAGTGCCCAGCCGCGTCATTTTTTGCGTATTGGCTTATGCCTGCTGTTTTATAGTGTCATCGCGTTGATCTACATTGCGCTTTTTACCGCTATCAATGTGGAGTTAGCGCTGAAAAACCTGCTACAAAAGCCTGTGTTTTATCACTTATGGTTTTTCTTCGCGATTGCGGTGATTTATCTGGTTTCGCCGCTGGTTCAGGTGAAAAACGTTAGCGGTAAAATGTTGCTGGTACTAATGGTGGTGATTGGCATCATCGCTAACCCAAACACAGTGCCAAAGAAGATCGACAGCTTCGAATGGCTACCGATTAACTTATATATCAATGGCGATACTTTTTACTACATCCTGTATGGCATGTTGGGCCGCGCCATTGGCATGATGGATACGCAACATAAATCACTGTCGTGGGTGAGCGCCACGCTGTTTGTTGCGGGGGTATTTATTATCTCTCGCGGGACATTATATGAATTACAGTGGCGAGGAAATTTTGCCGATACCTGGTATCTCTATTGCGGACCGATGGTTTTTATCTGTGCAATCGCGTTACTGACGCTGGTAAAAAATACGCTGGATACACGCACTGTTCCCGGGCTTGGGCTGATATCACGCCATTCTTTAGGTATATACGGGTTCCACGCATTGATTATCCATGCGCTGCGTACCCGGGGGATTGAGCTTAAAAACTGGCCAATACTGGATATTATCTGGATCTTCTGCGCCACGCTGGCCACAAGCTTATTACTTTCTGTGCTGGTGCAACGAATCGACCGCAACAGATTCGTAAGTTGAGCAAAAGCCCGGTCACATTGACCGGGCTTACAAGGATTATTCGCTATATTCTTCCTGAACAACCACAGTTTCTTTTGTTGGATTAACTCCAGCATCACGAATATTCTTCTGCACTGCTACTGCACCAAACAAACTTAAAAAGAAGGCCAGACCATAAAACCCTTTTTCGCTGAGTAATAATGTTGCATTCCACAGACCAACTATCAGTAATGCAACAGAAATGATAAAGACAACCAGGCAGGTCATATAATAAATGGATGTAGTGGGGATGCCTTCATATTTGTCCCGCACAGTTTTTTGATAAGATGCGGCTGAAAATAGTCCTAGCACCAGAACAGCAAAGTAATATCCTTTTTCATTTAACTGCATTTCCGCATTCCATAGCCCTAATAAATAGGTAACAATACCGCCGCCAAGCGCTATCCATGACACAATGCTAAATGCTGGAGAATAGGTTGATATTTTGTTTTCCATCACAGTATTCCTTTCATTCCTGAATGTGTAAGAGCTTTATGTTGCTCATGCCGAGCGAAACAAACGCATTTGACCAAACAAGCAGACAAAAAAGGCGATGGGGTAGATCACCATTTCATAAGCATTGATAGGTGCATTTAAAACACCGATAAACAACAGACCGATAGTGATTAACGCAACTAACTGGCAGATGCGAATAAACATGTCATCCAGTTGCCCGAGTTTTTCAGCACGAAGATAAGCATAATTGCCAAACGTTCCCGTCATTAACACACCGAGAAAATAGCCTTTGCCGCTTAACAATGGGCATGAGATCCATAGCCCAACCAGATAAACCAACGCCCCGACAACGAATAATAGTTTTGCCACAGTCTTTGAGGTTTTCATAATGATCTCCGTATCTACCAGCGATACATTACGATTAACCAACGAAAGACAAAACTGAAAAATACCATTAACAAATGATTTTCAGAATAAATTCATATTGAATACTAATGAATTGATAATTTATATAGACAGGAATTATCCCTGCCCGGTCAGGCAGGGGATAAGTTTACGCCATTAGTGGCAGAAGTTGCTGGTAGAGACGACGGAATGTTTCGCGTCGTGGCTGATAAGCGGCATGATGCTGCGCGTTCGGCATATGCGACTGCTCTAACGGCAGTTGCGGCAACAATTCACTGAGTGATTTATCTGGATTCACCGCAATCTGCGCCAACCTTGCTGCGCCCAGTGCAGGTCCTACATCACCACCCGTGCGGTAATCCAACTGCTGACCGCTGATATCCGCCAGCATCTGACGCCAGTACTCACTACGCGCTCCACCACCAATCAGGGTAATACTTTGCGGTTTAATACCGCAGGCGTGCACGACATCCATGCCATCGGCCAGCGCATAACCCACGCCTTCCAGCACCGCTCGCGCCAGTTCATTAGGGCCGTGTTGATGGGTCAGGCCAAAGAAAACCCCCTTCGCCTGTGGATTATTGTGCGGGGTACGCTCGCCGGAAAGATAAGGCAAAAACCAGATTGGCTCGGCACTTTCATCTGCCTGTTGCGCAGCTGTAATTAAGGCTGGAACATTGCTCAGGCCGGTTAATTTCGCGGCCCAATCCAGACACGATGCCGCACTCAACATCACCGACATTAAATGCCAACGCTGTGGTAATGCATGGCAAAAGCTGTGTACGGCGCTTTCCGGCTTGCTTAAGAACCCTTCGCTCACCGCAAAATAAACACCAGAAGTTCCCAGCGACAGCATTGCCTGGTTGGCATCAACCATACCCACACCAACCGCGCCAGCCGCATTATCGCCGCCGCCCGCGACAACGGGCGCTGCCGCCATTCCCCATGCTTTTGCCACCTCGGGTAGCAAAGTCCCGGTAACTTCACTGCCTTCGTATAATGCTGGCATCTGGTCACGGGACAGCTGGCAAGCTTGCAGCATGACATCACTCCAGTCACGCTTCGCGACATCCAGCCACATGGTGCCTGCCGCATCAGACATATCACTGGCAAACTCTCCGGTCATACGCAGACGCAAATAATCTTTTGGCAATAAAACTTTGTCTACCTGACGGAATATATCTGGCTCATGGCGTTGCACCCACAGCAGCTTAGGCGCGGTAAATCCGGGCATCATCAGGTTGCCGGTTATAGCACGCGAATCCGGGACTCGTGCTTCAAGCAAAGCGCACTCTTGCGCACAGCGCCCGTCATTCCACAAAATCGCTGGACGTAATACCTGCTGCCGAGCATCAAGTAACGTTGCTCCGTGCATCTGTCCGGCAATACCTAACGCCTTAACCTCTTGCAAAGAATATTGTCGCGCAAGCGTTCTCACTGCACGATCAGTTGCCTGCCACCACTGTTCCGGGTCTTGTTCCGACCAGAGGGGATGTGGGCGCGAAACGGTTAGTTTTTCTGTTTGTGAAGCAATTACCTCACCCTGTTCGTTGAGCAGAATGACTTTCACGCCCGATGTGCCAAGATCTATCCCGATATACATAGCGATCGTTCCTTAAAAAATGCCCGGTATCGCTACCGATAACCGGGCCAACGGACTGCACAGTTAGCCGTTATTTGTCGAACAGATAATGGTTTACCAGATTTTCTAACTGCTCCTGGCGACCACTCTGATGCACCGGTGCAAGATTATGTTCCTGGGCATATTTTGCTAAATCCGCCAGTGACATTTGGCCTTTCAGAATTTGCTGGCCCAGTTCGCTATTCCAGCCGGAATAACGTTGCGCTACGCGTTTATCCAGCTCACCGTCTTCAATCATGCGTGCTGCAATTTTCAGCGCCAGTGCCATCGTATCCATCGCGCCAATATGACCGTAGAACAGGTCATATTTATCGGTGCTCTGACGACGTACTTTGGCATCGAAATTCAAACCACCGGTGGTAAAACCGCCCGCTTTGAGAATTTCATACATCACCAGCGCATTTTCTTCCACGCTGTTCGGGAACTGGTCGGTATCCCAGCCCAACTGCGCGTCACCACGGTTAGCATCGACAGAACCGAACAGACCAAGCGCAATGGCGGTGGCAATTTCATGGTGGAAAGAGTGACCCGCCAACGTTGCATGGTTTGCTTCAATATTCAGTTTAATCTCTTTTTCCAGGCCAAACTGCTTCAGGAAGCCGTAGACCGTCGCGGCATCGTAATCATATTGATGTTTGGTCGGCTCTTGCGGTTTCGGTTCGATAAGCAGGGTACCCTGGAAACCGATTTTATGTTTATGCTCAACCACCATCTGCATAAAGCGGCCAATCTGTTCACGCTCCTGACGCAAATCGGTATTCAGCAGCGTTTCGTAACCTTCGCGACCGCCCCACAATACATAGTTTTCACCACCCAGTTTATGCGTCGCTTCCATCGCCGTAACGACTTGTGTTGCTGCCCAGCTGAAAACTTCCGGGTCGGGATTCGTAGCTGCGCCCGCACCATAACGTGGGTTAGTAAAGCAGTTAGCGGTTCCCCACAGCAGTTTCACGCCGCTCTCTTCTTGTTTACCTGCCAGCACATCGACCATTTGCGCAAAGTTATTGATGTACTCTTTTAACGATGCGCCTTCCGGGGAAACGTCCACATCGTGGAAGCAATAAAAAGGCACATGTAATTTGTGGAAAAACTCAAATGCGACATCTGCTTTACGCTTCGCCAATGCCAGCGCCTCGCCAGGTTGCTGCCAGGGACGGTTAAACGCGCCTACGCCAAACATATCCGCCCCGTTCCAGCAGAAGGTGTGCCAGTAGCAAGCAGCAAAACGCAAATGGTCTTCCATACGCTTACCCAACACCAATTCGTCGGGGTTGTAATGACGGAATGCTAACGGGTTAGAGGATTTCGGGCCTTCATAACGAACGCGATCGAGCTGGTCAAAATAAGCTTGCATAATGAACTCCATAATCAGGTAATGCCGCGGGTAATGGATGATGTCGTAATATTGGGCACTCCCTTTAAGTTGCTCAATTATGTTATTTCACACTGCTATTGAGATAATTCACAAGTGTGCGCTCGCTCGCAAAATAAAATGGAATGATGAAATTGGGTAATTACTCGAAGAGAAAAATGCAACAAATTCGATTAACCAACAAAAATAAGATCTCGGTCATAAATCAAGAAATAAACGAAAAATCGTAATCGAAAGATAAAAATCTGTAATTGTTTTCCCCCATTTAGTTGCTAAAAATTGGTCACGTTTAACGCGGTGATTGTTACTTTTTAAAGCTACCCTCTAACAAAAGAAGGCCTCTGAACCATGAAAATAAAGAACATTTTACTCACCCTGTGCACCTCACTTCTGCTAACCAACGTTGCGGCACATGCTAAAGAAGTCAAAATTGGTATGGCTATTGATGATCTCCGTCTTGAGCGCTGGCAGAAAGACCGGGATATTTTCGTGAAAAAAGCTGAATCTCTCGGCGCAAAAGTATTTGTGCAGTCTGCAAATGGCAACGAAGAAACTCAAATGTCGCAGATTGAAAACATGATTAACCGGGGAGTCGATGTTCTTGTCATTATTCCGTATAACGGACAGGTATTAAGCAACGTTGTAAAAGAAGCAAAACAAGAAGGCATTAAAGTATTAGCTTACGACCGCATGATTAATGATGCTGATATCGACTTTTATATTTCTTTCGATAACGAAAAAGTGGGCGAACTACAAGCAAAAGCGCTGGTCGATATCGTCCCGCAAGGAAATTATTTCCTGATGGGCGGCTCTCCGGTGGATAACAACGCTAAGCTTTTCCGCGCCGGGCAAATGAAAGTATTAAAACCTTACGTCGACTCCGGGAAAATTAAAGTCGTAGGCGACCAATGGGTTGATGGCTGGTTACCAGAAAACGCGCTGAAAATTATGGAAAACGCGTTGACCGCCAACAATAACAAAATTGACGCTGTTGTTGCTTCTAACGATGCTACTGCTGGCGGGGCTATTCAGGCATTAAGCGCGCAAGGTTTGTCAGGGAAAGTCGCCATTTCCGGTCAGGATGCGGATCTCGCCGGCATTAAACGTATTGCTGCGGGTACGCAAACCATGACGGTGTATAAACCGATTACTCTTCTGGCAAATACTGCCGCGGAAATTGCCGTTGAACTGGGTAACGATCAACAACCTAAAGCAGATACCACGCTGAATAATGGGCTGAAAGATGTGCCATCCCGCCTGCTGACACCTATTGATGTGAATAAAAACAACATCAAAGACACGGTGATTAAAGACGGTTTCCACAAGGAGAGCGAGCTTTAAGCGTTACGTCCCTGTCGACAACGGGGACGTGATTTCTCTCCATGCCGCATGAACTGATTGGCTTAGGTGGAGTCGTTATGTCTTATCTACTTGAAATGAAGAGCATTACCAAAACTTTCGGCAGCGTAAAGGCGATAGATAACGTCAGTTTACGGCTAAATGCTGGTGAGATCGTCTCACTTTGCGGTGAGAACGGTTCTGGTAAATCAACATTAATGAAAGTGCTATGCGGAATTTATCCCTTTGGCAGTTACGAAGGCGAAATTACTTTTGCTGGTGAAGTAATACAGGCAAGTCACATCCGCGATACCGAACGCAAAGGTATTGCCATCATTCACCAGGAATTAGCATTGGTGAAAGAGTTGACCGTGCTGGAAAATATCTTTCTTGGCAATGAGATAACCCGCAATGGGGTCATGGATTATGACCTGATGACGCTACGCTGTCAGAAACTGTTAGCGCAAGTCAGCTTATCCATTTCACCAGATACCCGCGTGGGTGATTTAGGGCTTGGGCAACAACAACTCGTTGAAATTGCCAAGGCACTAAATAAACAGGTGCGTTTATTAATTCTCGATGAACCAACAGCCACATTAACTGAGCTGGAAACCACAGTTTTACTGGATATTATTCGCGATCTGCAACAACACGGCATCGCATGTATCTATATTTCTCACAAGCTCAACGAAGTCAAAGCGATTTCCGACACAATTTGTGTTATTCGCGACGGTCAGCACATAGGTACGCGTGATGCAGCCGGAATGAGCGAAGACGATATTATCACCATGATGGTTGGGCGAGAATTAACGGCACTGTACCCAAACGAACCACATACCACTGGCGATGAAATATTACGCATAGAACATCTGACGGCATGGCATCCGGTTAATCGTCATATTAAACGGGTTAACGATGTCTCGTTTTCCCTGAAACGTGGCGAAATACTGGGGATTGCTGGACTGGTCGGCGCTGGTCGCACCGAAACTATTCAATGCCTTTTTGGCGTTTGGCCCGGACAATGGGAAGGGAAAATCTATATTGATGGCAAACAAGTGGATATTCGTAATTGCCAGCACGCCATCGCCCAGGGTATTGCAATGGTGCCAGAAGATAGAAAGCGTGATGGCATCGTTCCGGTAATGGCAGTTGGTAAAAATATTACCCTCGCCGCACTCAGTAAATTTACCGGGGGTATTAGCCAGCTTGATGATGCCGCAGAGCAAAAATGTATTCTGGAATCAATCCAGCGACTCAAAGTGAAAACGTCGTCTCCGGAACTTGCTATTGGACGTTTAAGCGGCGGCAATCAACAAAAAGCGATCCTGGCACGCTGTCTGTTACTCAACCCGCGCATTCTCATTCTTGATGAACCTACCAGGGGTATCGATATTGGCGCGAAATACGAGATCTACAAATTAATTAACCAACTCGTCCAGCAGGGTATAGCCGTCATTGTCATCTCTTCTGAATTACCTGAAGTACTTGGTCTTAGCGATCGCGTACTGGTTATGCATGAAGGAAAACTAAAAGCCAACCTGATAAATCATAACCTGACTCAGGAGCAGGTGATGGAAGCCGCATTGAGGAGCGAACATCATGTCGAAAAGCAATCCGTCTGAAGTGAAATTAGCCGTACCGACATCCGGTGGCTTCTCTGTGCTGAAGTCACTGAATTTACAAGTCTTCGTGATGATTGCAGCAATCATCGCCATCATGCTGTTCTTTACCTGGACTACTGACGGCGCCTATTTAAGCGCCCGTAACGTCTCCAACTTGCTGCGCCAGACCGCGATTACCGGCATCCTTGCGGTAGGGATGGTGTTCGTCATAATTTCTGCCGAAATCGACCTCTCGGTCGGCTCGATGATGGGGCTATTAGGCGGCGTCGCCGCTATCTGCGACGTCTGGTTAGGCTGGCCTCTGCCGCTCACCATTATTGTGACGCTGGTTCTGGGCCTGCTTCTCGGCGCATGGAATGGTTGGTGGGTCGCGTACCGCAAAGTGCCTTCATTTATTGTCACTCTGGCGGGCATGTTGGCATTTCGCGGCATCCTCATTGGCATCACTAACGGTACGACGGTTTCCCCCACCAGCGCCGCGATGTCACAAATTGGACAGAGTTATCTACCCGCCAGCACCGGTTTCATTATTGGCGCGCTTGGCTTAATGGCTTTTGTCGGCTGGCAATGGCGTGGAAGAATGCGCCGACAAGCTTTGGGTTTACAGTCTCCGGCATCTACAGCGGTGGTCGGTCGCCAGGCTTTGACCGCCATCATCGTATTAGGCGCAATCTGGCTACTGAATGATTACCGTGGCGTTCCTACTCCTGTCCTGCTGCTGACGTTGCTGTTACTCGGCGGCATGTTTATGGCAACAAGGACAGCTTTCGGGCGGCGCATTTACGCTATTGGCGGCAATCTGGAAGCGGCGCGACTCTCCGGGATTAACGTAGAACGCACCAAACTTGTCGTGTTTGCTATCAACGGTTTGATGGTGGCCATCGCGGGGTTAATCCTCAGTTCACGGCTTGGTGCAGGCTCGCCTTCTGCCGGTAATATCGCCGAACTGGATGCCATTGCAGCCTGCGTGATTGGCGGCACCAGTCTGGCTGGCGGCGTAGGGAGTGTTGCGGGGGCTGTGATGGGGGCATTCATCATGGCTTCGCTGGATAACGGCATGAGTATGATGGATGTTCCGACCTTCTGGCAGTATATCGTCAAAGGTGCGATTCTGTTGCTGGCAGTATGGATGGACTCCGCAACCAAACGCCGTTCCTGATTTTGATAAAAATTTTCTCAAAACCGGTAACGTGTTGCCGGTTTTGAGTTTTTGCATGATTCAGCAGGAAAAGAACCATGTTTACTAAACGTCACCGAATCACATTACTGTTCAATGCTAATAAAGCCTATGACCGTCAAGTTGTAGAAGGTGTGGGGGAATATTTACAGGCGTCACAATCGGAATGGGATATTTTCATTGAAGAAGATTTCCGCGCCCGCATTGATAAAATCAAGGACTGGTTAGGAGATGGCGTTATTGCCGACTTTGACGATAAACAAATCGAGCAAGCGTTGGCTGATGTCGACGTCCCCATTGTCGGGGTTGGCGGCTCGTATCACCTGGCAGAAAGCTATCCGCCCGTACATTACATTGCCACTGATAACTATGCGCTGGTTGAAAGCGCATTTTTGCATTTAAAAGAAAAAGGCGTTAACCGCTTTGCTTTTTATGGTCTGCCGGAGTCGAGTGGCAAAAGATGGGCAGCCGAACGCGAATATGCTTTTCGCCAGCTTGTCGCCGAAGAAAAGTACCGTGGTGTCGTTTATCAGGGACTGGAAACTGCGCCAGAAAACTGGCAGCACGCGCAAAACCGGTTGGCCGACTGGTTGCAAACGCTGCCACCGCAAACCGGGATTATTGCCGTTACTGACGCCCGGGCGCGGCATATTCTGCAAGTTTGCGAGCATCTGCATATTCCCGTACCGGAAAAATTATGCGTAATTGGCATCGATAACGAAGAGCTGACCCGCTATCTTTCTCGCGTCGCGCTTTCTTCGGTTGCCCAGGGCGCACGGCAAATGGGCTATCAGGCGGCAAAACTTCTGCATCGGTTGTTAGATAAAGAAGCGATGCCGTTGCAGCGGATTTTGGTCCCGCCAGTACGCGTCATTGAACGACGTTCTACGGATTACCGTTCGTTGACCGACCCGGCTGTTATTCAGGCCATGCATTACATCCGCAATCACGCCTGCAAAGGGATTAAAGTGGATCAGGTACTGGACGCTGTCGGCATATCACGCTCCAATCTTGAGAAGCGTTTTAAAGAAGAGGTGGGCGAAACCATACACGCAATGATTCATGCCGAGAAGCTGGAGAAAGCGCGCAGCCTGCTAATTTCAACAACCTTATCAATAAACGAGATATCGCAAATGTGCGGTTATCCATCGTTGCAATATTTCTACTCTGTATTTAAAAAAGCATATGACACAACGCCGAAAGAGTATCGCGATGTAAACAGCGAGGTCCTGCTGTAGCAGGAGGAGAAAAGCCGCCAGGCATGATAAGACGCGCCAGCGTCGCATCAGGTAACGCAGCACAACCACCTGATGCGAGCAAAAGCCTTATCCGACCAACAAGTCGGATAAGGCTCGAGGGAATACAATTACATATGCGCAGCGATTAACCGCTGGTTATCCTGGTACATCGCGAACAGGTAGTTGTTATAACTCTGTCCCTTCGTTGAATAACCTTTCAGCTTGTGAATCATCGCTGTGGCGGTGATTTCCTGATCAGCTTTACGCAATTGTGCACGTGATTTACGGAACGAAGCGTACGCCGGGTGCGTATTCAGGTTAGTGACATAGGCGCTCACCGATTCTTTGACAGAACTGAACTGTGAGTAGCCTTTCACTTTACCCGGTGCATTGGTACAACGCCCTTTCATGCACTTCATGCCAAACAGGTTGTTGTTGTTACGCGCCAGCTTCGACGTACCCCAACCACTTTCTGCCGCAGCCATCGTCGCCACCATACTGGTCGGGATAATGTCTACGCGTTCAAGCAGCGTATTCCACGGGATTTTTCGTGTATTACCAGACCACTTCACCTTATAGCGTTTGGCGATGTCTTTCAGACGCGCACGCTCTGCAGGCGACCATTGGCCCTGGTACTGTTTTGAAATCAGCCAGTTACGTTCCGCCGTAATGGCAGCATTTTGGCTGGTAATGTAAGGCATTACAGTCCGGAGAAACGCTTTTTTCCTTGGTGTTCCGGAAGGGTATTTTCGCAAATCAGGAAGTGAACTGCTCTTTGCACTATTGCGAGAATACTCTTGTTTACTGCTTACCTGTTTATTACTAGCTTTGGTTATGTGGGACTTTTGACTCGCTGTTGTCGTGTGCGTTTTCGCTAACACCTCACTCGAAAACATCAGAGTGAGTAACATAAGAATCATCGCCCCATATCGTCGTATGGGAGTCAAAATCATCAGTTCTCCTGGTCGGATTTAATCATTCCAACACCTTATATTTTTCACAAATTTGAGAGTTGAATCTCAAATCATATCAAAAATAGCTGTCAAGAGCACCCCAAGGAATAGTCCAAATCTGAAACTATGTCACGTGTTAACCGTTCAGATTGGCGCTAAATCGCAGAAAATGTGGGGTTTATCGCAAAAAATAAGCTTAAATCTCAGGTGAAATACTCCCCCTTTCGTCTCATCCTGCCGCAATCCTCATCAGGGAGGAGTTTTACCAGTATTATCACTGGCAAACTGGTGAAATTCGCAGCAACAAGGACTCATCCGTTATGAAACTTGCCGCCTGTTTTCTGATACTCCTGCCCAGTGTTGCCATTGCCGCCAACTGGACATCTCAGGGATTTCCAACCTTTGCTGAACAAAGTGCAGGAACATTTGTTAGTCATGCCCAGCTGACCAAAGGTACGCGACCGCTGACGCTAAATTTTAACCAACAATGCTGGCAGCCTGCGGATGCGATAAAACTCAATCAGATGCTTTCTCTCAAACCTTGCGACAGCACGCCCCCTCAGTGGCGATTGTTCAGGAACGGTGAATATACGCTGCAAATAGATACCCGCTCCGGCACACCAACGTTGATGATTTCGGTCCAGAACACCACCGAACCGGTAGCGAACCTGGCACGTGAATGCCCCAGATGGGATGGAAAACCACTGACGCTTAATGTCAGCGGCACTTTCCCGGAAGGTACGGTAGTCCGGGATTATTACAGCCAGCAAATCGCGACGGTGAAGAACGGCCAAATAACGTTACAACCTGCCGCCACCAGTAACGGCTTGCTACTGCTGGAACGGGCAGAAACCGCCACATCCGCCCCTTTCAACTGGCATAACGCCACGATTTACTTTGTACTAACAGACCGTTTCGAAAACGGCGATCCCAGCAATGACCAGAGCTACGGACGTCATAAAGACGGCATGGAGGAAATTGGCACTTTCCACGGCGGTGATTTACGCGGCCTGGCCAACAAACTGGATTATCTCCAGCAGCTGGGCGTCAATGCTTTATGGATAAGCGCCCCATTTGAGCAAATTCACGGCTGGGTCGGCGGCGGTACAAAAGGCGATTTCCCACATTATGCCTACCACGGATATTACACACAGGACTGGACGAATCTTGATGCCAATATGGGCAACGAAGCCGATCTACGGACGCTGGTTGATAGCGCGCACCAGCGCGGTATCCGCATTATTTTTGATGTGGTGATGAACCACACCGGCTATGCCACGCTGGCGGATATGCAGGAGTTTCAGTTCGGCGCGTTATATCTTTCTGGTGACGAGCTGAAAAAAACGCTGGGCGACCACTGGAGCGACTGGAAACCTACCGCCGGGCAAACCTGGCATGGCTTTAACGATTACATTAATTTCAGCGACAAAACAGGCTGGGATAAATGGTGGGGGAAAAATTGGATCCGTACCGATATCGGCGATTACGACAATCCTGGATTCGACGATCTCACCATGTCGCTAGCCTTTTTGCCGGATATCAAAACCGAATCAACTACCGCTTCTGGTCTGCCGGTATTCTATAAAAACAAACCGGATACCCACGCCAAAGCCATTGACGGCTATACGCCGCGCGATTACTTAACCCACTGGTTAAGCCAATGGGTCCGCGACTACGGTATTGATGGTTTTCGGGTCGATACCGCCAAACATGTTGAGTTGCCCGCCTGGCAGCAACTGAAAACTCAGGCCAGCGCCGCACTTCGCGAATGGAAAAAAGCTAACCCCGAGAAAGCATTAGATGACAAACCTTTCTGGATGACCGGCGAGGCCTGGGGCCATGGTGTAATGCAAAGCGACTACTACCGCCACGGATTCGACGCGATGATCAATTTTGATTATCAGGAACAGGCGGCGAAAGCGGTCGATTGCCTGGCGCAGATGGATACCACCTGGCAGCAAATGGCCGAGAAATTGCAAGATTTCAATGTGTTGAGCTATCTCTCCTCGCATGATACCCGCTTGTTCCGCGAAGGGGGCGACAAAGCAGCAGAGTTATTGTTACTCGCGCCAGGTGCAGTGCAAATCTTTTACGGTGATGAATCCTTACGTCCGTTCGGTCCCACCGGTTCTGATCCCCTACAAGGCACACGTTCTGATATGAACTGGCAGGATATCAGTGGTAAATCTGCCGCCAGCGTCGCGCACTGGCAGCGCATCAGTCAGTTCCGCGCACGGCATCCAGCCATTGGCGCAGGCAAACAAACGGCGCTTTCGCTGAAACAGGGGTACGGATTTGTCCGTGAACACGGCGACGATAAAGTAATGGTCGTCTGGGCGGGGCAACAGTAACTTTTCCGGCTTCCCGTGCGGCAGTACGTCGGGAAGCCACCCAGACTAAAATACCATCCTAACAGAAAACCACAGCATAAAGTGTCAATCCACCGTCAACAGCGTGATTTGCACCCTGGCAAATGTAGCGTTATTGTTACCTTCCTTGCTACAGAGTTCGACAGATATCCCGCTATGACATTCTCCCTTTTTGGTGACAAATTTACCCGCCACTCCGGCATTACGCTGCTGATGGAAGATCTGAACGACGGTTTACGCACCCCCGGCGCGATTATGCTTGGCGGCGGCAATCCGGCGCAGATCCCGGAAATGCAGGACTATTTCCAGACGCTGCTAACCGACATGCTGGAAAGTGGCAAAGCCACTGATGCGCTGTGCAATTACGATGGGCCACAGGGGAAAACGGAGCTGCTGTCTCTGCTTTCCGGTATGTTACGCGAGAAGCTGGGTTGGGATATCGAACCACAGAATATTGCACTAACAAACGGTAGCCAGAGCGCGTTTTTCTACTTATTTAACCTGTTTGCCGGACGCCGTGCCGATGGCCGGATCAAAAAAGTGCTGTTCCCGTTGGCACCGGAATACATTGGCTACGCGGATGCCGGGCTGGAAGAGGATCTGTTTGTCTCTACGCGTCCGAATATCGAACTACTGCCAGAGGGCCAGTTTAAATATCACGTCGATTTCGAACATCTGCGCATTGGCGAAGAGACGGGGATGATTTGCGTCTCGCGACCGACGAACCCAACAGGTAATGTGATAACCGATGAAGAGTTGCTGAAGCTGGATGCGCTGGCGAATCAGCACGGGATCCCGCTGGTGATTGATAACGCCTATGGCGTCCCGTTCCCGGGCATCATCTTTAGCGAAGCGCGCCCGCTGTGGAATCCGAATATCGTGCTATGCATGAGCCTTTCCAAGCTGGGTCTGCCAGGTTCGCGCTGCGGCATTATCATCGCCAATGAAAAAATCATCACCGCCATCACCAATATGAACGGCATTATCAGCCTCGCGCCTGGCGGCATTGGTCCGGCGATAATGTGTGAAATGATTAAGCGTAACGATCTACTGCGCCTGTCAGAAACGGTCATCAAGCCGTTCTATTACCAGCGTGTTCAGGAGACTATCGCTATCATTCGCCGCTATTTACCGGAAGATCGCTGCCTGATTCATAAACCCGAAGGGGCAATATTCCTCTGGTTATGGTTTAAGGATTTGCCGATTACCACCGAGCAGCTCTATCAGCGCCTGAAAGCGCGCGGCGTGCTGATGGTGCCGGGCCACAACTTCTTCCCAGGGCTGGATAAACCGTGGCCGCATACACATCAATGTATGCGCATGAACTACGTACCAGAGCCGGAGAAAATTGAGGCGGGTGTGAAGATTCTGGCGGAAGAGATTGAACGCGCCTGGGCTGAAAGCCATTAAAAATTGCCTGATGCGCTGCGCTTATCAGACCTACATAATTTCTGCAATCAATTGAATTTGTAGGTCGGATAAGGCGTTTACGCCGCATCCGGCATAAACAAAGCGCACAATTCCGGCGTTGAATAACGCCGGAAAAACGTTTCAAACAGGCTGCTGCTGTAGCCGCTGACGCTGGATTTTCTCGACATCCATACATTGCAACGCCTGTGTCGGGCAGGCTTCAACACAGGCCGGTCCCGTCGCCCGATGCCAGCACAGATCGCACTTAATCGCCCTCGCCTTTTTGCGCGCCGAAACCACCTCCATCGCACCAAACGGGCAAGCCAGCATACAGCTTTTACAGCCAATACAACGTGATTGTTCAACAAAGATATGCCCATGTTCGCGGCGAATCGCCTCCACAGGGCAGACATTCGCACACGGAGCATCTTCACACTGATGACAGGCTACTGCAGTGGTCCAGGTATGGTCTTTGATGACTCGAATTCGCGAAATAAACTCGCCCGGCGACAACGCAGAGCAATCCTGATTTTCCTGATGCGACACCGCGCAAGCCACTTCACAGGTACGGCAACCGATACATTTCGTCGCATCCGCAATAATAAACCGGTTCATGATCACTCCTTTGCACTAAAACAGCAGAGTGCCAGAGAGCGCCCCTCTACTGCTTTGATCCAACGAAGGAAATGTTAAAGTTTTGTCACCTGTCTAAAGCGTTATGTGATTGCACTCTGGTCGTCTCTGACAGTAAATCCCAGTTCATTAGAGATGGCCTGAGCGGTTTCACGCAGTGGTTTCAGAAGATTCTTCTCCCCTACCTGTTTCAACCGTGATGTCGAAAGCGAAATCGACACGGCATACGGCACCCGTCGATGAATATCAAATACCGGAACAGCAATACAGGAGACACCGAGCTCATTTTCTTCTCTGTCCATCGCTACTCCGCTTTCACGAATGTGCGCCAGTTCGTCGAACATCGCAGGTAACTCGGTAATGGTATTGCGGGTTAACGGCTGGATCTCATTCTGATGGCTTTCCCAGTACGACTTCACGTAGTCCGGGTGACCAAACGCCATGTAGACCTTGCCCATTGCGGAACAGTAGAGCGGCATATGCTGACCAATATAGGCGCGAGTACGCAGCATACCCGTGGTGGGTTCCAGTTTATAAATCAAAATAGCGTGATCATCTTCGCGACTGGAGAAATTAATGGTTTCGCCGGTGGCGATGTTGAGCGCCTCAAGATGCGGGGCTGCGATATGAATGATATTCAGCGAAGACAAGGCCTTTTGACCGACGGCAATAAATTTGGTGGTCAGGCGGTAACTCCCTGCGGCAGGCGCGGTGGTCACATAGCCACAGGACTGTAATCCCTGCAATAAACGATGGACGGTACTTTTGTTTAAACCTGCCAGTTCTGAGAGATGCGCCAGTGGGCAACCGTTTGGATAGTTACTCAAAATCTCAATCAGCATCAACCCACGAAACAGGCTCTGACTTCCGGCTGGACGATCTTTTTCCTGTGCCATCTCGTTCTCATTTTTTCCCATCGCTTTTTCCCCATTTTGTCGCGTCCTGATGGTAGCGCAAAGTGTGTCGTAGTTCACGATCTCGACAGATAATTTATAACATTTTGATTTATATGATTTTTGAAAATCATGGCGCGGATTGCTTTGTTAAAAAGCGATCGATATATTTGAAATCAAATTTCGCATAGTGGAATTTTAAGCTAAAAAAGCGTTCAAAAAAACAAGGAAGCCAGGGATGAAAGTGACATTTGAGCAGTTAAAAGCGGCCTTTAATCAGGTCTTAATTTCACGTGGCGTTGACAGCGAAACTGCCGATGCCTGCGCGGAAATGTTCGCCCGCACCACCGAGTCCGGCGTTTATTCCCACGGTGTAAATCGTTTCCCCCGTTTCATTCAACAACTGGATAACGGCGATATCATTCCTGACGCCCAACCCAAACGCGTGACCAGCCTCGGTGCGATTGAGCAGTGGGACGCTCAGCGCTCAATCGGCAACCTGACGGCGAAAAAGATGATGGATCGCGCCATCGAACTGGCTGCCAGTCACGGAATTGGCCTGGTGGCGTTACGTAACGCCAATCACTGGATGCGCGGCGGCAGCTACGGCTGGCAGGCGGCGGAAAAAGGCTATATTGGCATTTGCTGGACCAACTCCATCGCCGTGATGCCGCCGTGGGGCGCAAAAGAGTGTCGCATCGGCACTAACCCGCTGATCGTAGCCATTCCTTCCTCACCCATTACGATGGTCGATATGTCGATGTCGATGTTTTCCTACGGCATGTTAGAAGTTAACCGCCTGGCAGGTCGTCAGCTCCCGGTAGATGGTGGCTTTGATGATGAGGGCAATTTGACCAAAGAACCTGGCGTTATCGAGAAAAATCGCCGCATTTTGCCGATGGGCTACTGGAAAGGTTCGGGCATGTCGATTGTGCTGGATATGATCGCCACTCTCCTTTCTGATGGCGCATCGGTTGCTGAAGTCACCGAGGATAACAGCGACGAATACGGCATTTCGCAAATCTTTATCGCCATTGAAGTGGATAAACTGATCGAAGGCACCACCCGCGACGCCAAGCTGCAACGCATCATGGATTACGTTACCACCGCCGAACGCGCTGACGAAAACCAGGCTATTCGTTTACCCGGACACGAATTTACTACTTTGCTGGCAGAAAACCGCCGTAACGGTATTACCGTTGATGACAGCGTGTGGGCAAAAATTCAGGCGTTATAAGGAGATAGACCATGATATCTGGACATATCACGCAGCCTAATCCGTGCCGTTTACCCGCTGCCATTGAAAAGGCGCTCGATTTTCTGCGCGCTACCGACTTCAACGCCCTGGAACCGGGCGTTGTCGAAATCGACGGCAAGAATATTTTTGCGCAAATTATCGACTTAACGACGCGCCAGGTGGAGAAAAATCGCCCAGAAGTACATCGTCGCTATATTGATATTCAATATCTGGCATGGGGCGAAGAGAAAATCGGTATTGCTATTGATACCGGAAATAATAAAGTCAGCGAATCCCTATTAGAACAGCGCGATATTATTTTTTATCACCATTGTGAAAAAGAATCATTTATTCAAATGACGCCCGGCAGTTACGCTATTTTCTTCCCTCAGGATGTTCATCGACCAGGTTGTATTCTGGAAGCAGCCTCTGAGATACGAAAAGTTGTGGTTAAGGTTGCATTAACGGCGCTGGATTAACCGAAGACTCTTCTACGCCAGAACGACAAGGTAATGTCATTGCGCTAAATATATATACCCTAAATATTTCAAATCGCATCACATGCAATCTGAAGTATGACGGGTATAGCCTAAAGGAATAGCTATGAAGAAAATACTTGAAGCAATACTGGCGATTAATCTCGCCGTGCTCTCCTGTATTGTGTTTGTAAATATTATTTTAAGATATGGTTTTCAGACAAGTATTTTATCTGTAGATGAATTATCGCGTTATTTATTTGTCTGGTTAACATTTATTGGCGCAATTGTGGCTTTTATGGATAACGCCCACGTTCAGGTCACCTTTCTGGTAGAGAAACTCTCTCCCGCATGGCAGCGACGAGTCGCTCTGGTCACCCATTCCTTAATCTTATTTATTTGTGGTGCACTGGCTTGGGGCGCAACGCTAAAAACAATTCAGGACTGGAGCGATTATTCACCGATCCTCGGTTTGCCCATCGGCCTGATGTATGCCGCTTGCCTGCCCACCAGCCTTGTTATCGCTTTCTTTGAACTGCGTCATTTATATCAACTCATCTCGCGCAGCGATTCTGTTACGCCACCACCGCAAGGAGCTTAATCATGGCTGTGCTGATTTTTCTGGGCTGCCTGTTGGGTGGCATTGCTATCGGTTTGCCTATTGCCTGGGCACTTTTGTTATGTGGCGCAGCGTTAATGTTCTGGCTGGAGATGTTTGATGTCCAGATCATGGCACAAACGCTGGTGAACGGAGCCGACAGTTTCTCCCTGCTGGCGATACCATTCTTTGTGCTGGCGGGTGAAATCATGAATGCGGGCGGCTTGTCAAAACGCATTGTTGACCTGCCGATGAAACTGGTTTGGCATAAACCTGGCGGGTTGGGCTACGTGGGTGTTCTGGCGGCAATGATTATGGCAAGTCTTTCCGGTTCTGCCGTTGCGGATACCGCCGCCGTTGCCGCGCTATTAGTGCCGATGATGCGCAGCGCCAACTACCCGGTCAACCGGGCCGCGGGGCTAATTGCCTCAGGCGGGATTATCGCTCCCATTATTCCACCTTCAATTCCATTTATTATTTTTGGCGTTTCCAGTGGTTTGTCCATCAGCAAACTGTTTATGGCAGGAATTGCCCCAGGCATTATGATGGGCGCAACGCTGATGCTCACCTGGTGGTGGCAGGCCAGTCGTCTTAATTTACCCCGCCAGCAAAAAGCGACAATGCAGGAAATCTGGCACTCTTTTGTCTCCGGTATCTGGGCGCTGTTTCTTCCGGTCATCATTATTGGGGGTTTTCGCTCCGGTCTGTTTACCCCTACCGAAGCCGGGGCCGTTGCTGCTTTCTATGCGTTGTTTGTCGCCACAGTTATTTACCGTGAAATGACCTTCGCCACACTTTGGCATGTGCTAATTGGCGCGGCGAAAACGACCTCTGTGGTCATGTTTCTGGTGGCCTCGGCACAAGTTTCCGCCTGGCTGATTACCATTGCTGAACTGCCGATGATGGTTTCTGATTTACTGCAACCGTTGGTCGATTCACCACGTTTGTTGTTTATCGTGATTATGCTGGCAATTTTGATCGTCGGCATGGTTATGGATTTAACACCAACCGTGTTAATTCTCACTCCGGTATTAATGCCTTTAGTTAAAGAGGCTGGCATTGATCCGATTTATTTCGGTGTCATGTTTATCATCAACTGTTCAATCGGCTTAATTACACCCCCCATCGGTAATGTACTTAACGTTATTTCAGGTGTGGCGAGATTAAAATTTGATGATGCAGTCAGAGGCGTTTTCCCTTACGTATTGGTTTTATATTCTTTATTAGCCGCATTTATTTTTATTCCCGATCTCATCATCCTCCCTTCGAAATGGATTAATTAAAAGGAAAATATTATGAAATTACGCTCTGTAACCTACGCATTATTCATTGCTGGCCTGGCTGCATTCAGTACATTTTCACTGGCGGCGCAATCATTACGTTTCGGTTATGAAACCTCACAAACCGATTCACAACATATTGCGGCGAAAAAATTCAATGAATTATTACAGGAGAGAACCAAAGGCGAACTGAAATTAAAACTGTTCCCGGACAGCACTCTCGGTAACGCACAGGCGATGATTAGCGGCGTGCGCGGCGGCACTATTGATATGGAGATGTCCGGCTCGAATAACTTCGCCGGGTTGTCGCCGGTGATGAACCTGCTCGACGTTCCTTTCCTGTTCCGCGACACCGCCCATGCGCATAAAACGCTTGATGGTAAAGTCGGTGATGACCTGAAAGCCTCCCTTGAAGGTAAAGGACTGAAAGTACTGGCCTACTGGGAAAACGGCTGGCGCGATGTCACCAACTCGCGCGCACCGGTTAAAACGCCTGCCGACCTGAAAGGGCTGAAAATCCGCACCAACAATAGCCCGATGAATATCGCAGCATTCAAAGTCTTTGGCGCTAACCCGATCCCGATGCCGTTTGCCGAAGTCTATACCGGGCTGGAAACCCGCACCATCGACGCCCAGGAGCATCCGATCAACGTCGTCTGGTCGGCAAAATTTTATGAAGTGCAGAAGTATCTTTCTCTGACACACCACGCCTATTCACCGCTTCTGGTGGTAATCAACAAAGCGAAGTTTGATGGCTTAAGCCCGGAGTTCCAGCAAGTGCTTATCTCATCCGCGCAAGAAGCGGGCAATTACCAGCGCAAACTGGTCGCCGAAAATCAGCAAAAAATCATCGATGGCATGAAAGCGGCTGGCGTTGAAGTTATTACCGATCTCGATCGCAAAGCCTTTAGCGACGCACTGGGTACTCAGGTTCGCGACATGTTTGTTAAAGATGTTCCGCAGGGCGCCGACCTGCTGAAAGCCGTGGATGAGGTGCAATAAACCATGACGCAATACTGGCTGGGGTTAGATTGTGGCGGTAGCTGGCTGAAAGCCGGGCTGTATGACCGCGAAGGCCGGGAGGCAGGCGTGCAGCGCCTGCCGCTATGCGCATTAAGCCCGCAGCCAGGCTGGGCAGAGCGCGATATGGCAGAACTGTGGCAATGCTGCACTGCTGTCATTCGCGCCCTGCTTACCCATTCCGGCGTCAGCGGGGAACAAATTGTTGGCATCGGTATCTCCGCTCAGGGAAAAGGTTTGTTTTTACTGGATAAAAACGACAAGCCGCTCGGTAATGCTATTTTGTCTTCGGATCGCCGGGCGATGGAAATCGTTCGTCGCTGGCAGGAAGATGGCATCCCGGAAAAACTCTACCCATTGACCCGACAGACCTTATGGACCGGGCATCCGGTGTCATTGTTACGCTGGTTGAAAGCGCACGAACCGGAACGCTACACGCAAATTGGCTGCGTGATGATGACGCACGACTACCTGCGCTGGTGTTTAACTGGCGTGAAAGGCTGCGAAGAGAGCAATATTTCCGAGTCCAATCTTTACAACATGAGTCTTGGGAAATATGACCCGTGTCTCACCGACTGGCTGGGGATCGGTGAAATCAACCACGCCCTGCCGCCTGTTGTGGGATCTGCCGAAATCTGCGGGGAAATCACCGCTCAGACAGCCGCATTGACCGGTCTGAAAGCGGGTACGCCCGTTGTCGGCGGTCTGTTTGATGTGGTTTCTACCGCACTCTGCGCCGGGATCGAAGACGAATTTACCCTCAATGCGGTGATGGGCACCTGGGCGGTGACCAGCGGCATAACCAGCGGTTTAGGTGACGGTGAAGCGCATCCGTATGTCTATGGCCGCTACGTTAATGACGGTGAATTTATCGTTCACGAAGCCAGCCCCACCTCTTCCGGCAACCTCGAATGGTTTACCGCACAGTGGGGAGAAATCTCGTTTGCAGAGATCAACCAGGCGGTTGCCAGCTTGCCGAAAGCCGGTGGCGATCTCTTTTTCCTGCCGTTCCTGTACGGCAGCAACGCCGGACTCGAGATGACCAGCGGTTTCTACGGGATGCAGGCCATTCACACCCGCGCGCATCTGTTGCAGGCCATCTATGAAGGGGTGGTGTTCAGCCATATGACCCATCTCAACCGGATGCGCGAACGTTTTACCGATATTCACACCCTGCGCGTGACTGGCGGCCCGGCGCACTCCGATGTCTGGATGCAAATGCTGGCGGACGTTAGCGGCTTACGTATCGAGCTGCCGCAGGTGGAAGAAACCGGCTGTTTTGGCGCAGCACTTGCCGCCCGCGTCGGCACCGGGGTTTATCGCAATTTCAGCGAAGCCCAACGTGACTTACAGCACCCGGTACGCACCCTGCTGCCGGATATGACCGCCCATCAGCTTTACCAACAAAAATACCAACGCTATCAGCATCTCATTGCCGCACTTCAGGGTTATCACGCCCGCATTAAGGAGCACACATTATGAGCCGACCACTTCTGCAACTGGCCCTCGACCACTCATCACTTGAAGCCGCGCAGCGCGACGTGACGCTGTTAAAAGACAGCGTCGATATTGTTGAAGCGGGTACCATTCTCTGCTTAAACGAAGGGCTTGGCGCGGTGAAAGCCTTGCGCGAACAGTGCCCGGACAAAATCATCGTTGCTGACTGGAAGGTCGCCGACGCTGGTGAAACACTCGCGCAACAGGCTTTTGGCGCAGGCGCTAACTGGATGACCATCATCTGCGCCGCGCCGCTCGCCACGGTAGAAAAAGGCCACGCGATGGCGCAACGCTGCGGCGGTGAAATCCAGATAGAGCTGTTTGGTAACTGGACACTGGACGACGCCCGTGACTGGCATCGTATTGGCGTGCGGCAGGCCATTTATCATCGTGGTCGTGATGCACAGGCCAGCGGGCAACAATGGGGCGAAGCCGATCTGGCACGCATGAAAGCGCTTTCCGATATCGGCCTTGAGCTTTCCATTACTGGCGGGATTACCCCTGCTGACCTGCCGCTGTTTAAAGATATCCGCGTGAAGGCGTTTATTGCCGGGCGGGCGCTGGCGGGCGCAGCAAATCCGGCGCAGGTGGCTGGCGATTTCCATGCGCAAATCGATGCTATCTGGGGAGGCGCGCGTGCGTAATCATCCGTTAGGGATTTATGAAAAAGCGCTGGCGAAAGATCTCTCCTGGCCGGAGCGGCTGGTGCTGGCAAAAAGCTGCGGCTTTGATTTTGTCGAAATGTCAGTGGATGAAACCGACGAACGGCTTTCACGTCTTGACTGGAGCGCCGCACAACGTGCCTCACTGGTCACCGCGATGATCGAAACGGGCGTTGCTATTCCGTCAATGTGTCTGTCTGCCCATCGTCGCTTTCCTTTTGGCAGCCGGGACGAGGCGGTGCGCGAACGGGCGCGGGAAATCATGAGTAAAGCGATTCGCCTGGCGCGCGATCTCGGCATTCGCACCATTCAACTGGCTGGTTACGACGTCTATTACGAAGACCATGACGACGGCACGCAGCAACGTTTTGCTGAAGGGCTGGCGTGGGCGGTAGAACAGGCAGCGGCATCACAAGTAATGCTGGCGGTGGAGATTATGGACACCGCGTTTATGAACTCCATCAGCAAATGGAAAAAGTGGGACGAGATGCTCGCCTCGCCGTGGTTCACCGTCTACCCGGACGTCGGCAATCTTAGCGCCTGGGGCAATGATGTTCCCGCCGAACTGAAGCTGGGCATTGACCGTATTGCCGCAATCCACCTGAAAGACACTCAACCCGTTACCGAACAAAGCCCCGGACAGTTCCGCGACGTGCCGTTTGGCGAAGGCTGTGTCGATTTTGTTGGCATCTTCAAAACGCTGCATGAGCTGAACTATCGCGGATCATTTCTGATTGAGATGTGGACCGAAAAAGCCAAAGAGCCGGTGCTGGAGATTATTCAGGCGCGGCGCTGGATTGAAGCGCGTATGCAGGAGGCGGGATTTATATGTTAGAGCAACTGAAAGCCGACGTGCTGGCGGCGAATCTGGCACTTCCCGCTCACCATCTGGTGACGTTCACCTGGGGCAATGTCAGCGCGGTAGACGAAACGCGGCAATGGCTGGTGATTAAACCTTCCGGCGTCGAGTACGACGTGATGACCGCTGACGATATGGTAGTGGTTGAGATCGCCAGCGGTAAGGTGGTGAAAGGCAGCAAAAAGCCCTCGTCCGACACACCAACGCATCTGGCGCTCTACCGTCGATATGCAGAAATCGGTGGCATTGTGCATACCCACTCGCGCCACGCCACTATCTGGTCACAGGCCGGGCTGGATCTCCCCGCCTGGGGCACCACACACGCCGATTATTTTTATGGTGCAATCCCCTGCACACGCCAGATGACCGCAGAGGAGATCAACGGCGAGTATGAATACCAGACCGGCAAAGTGATCATTGAAACTTTCGAAGAACGTGGCAGGAGTCCGGCACAAATTCCGGCGGTGCTGGTGCATTCTCACGGTCCGTTCGCATGGGGTAAAAACGCCGCCGATGCGGTGCATAATGCCGTAGTGCTGGAAGAATGCGCCTATATGGGCCTGTTCTCACGCCAGCTCGCGCCGCAGCTTCCTGCCATGCAAAACGAACTCTTAGATAAGCACTACCTGCGTAAGCATGGGGCCAATGCTTATTACGGGCAATAATCTCTCACGCCGGGGCTTCATCGCCCCGGTACTATGAATTGATATACTCCCGATTACATTGCGCACAAAAATCAGAAACGTTTAACGCAGGCGATTATAGTTACCGACCAGTTCATTATAAGCTTGTAATGATTTCGGATATGAGTCCTCGACCATCCAGCTTGTGTTTGCGTCCTGAAGTTTCTTTTTATCCCAGTCAGAATACGGGACTTTATCTCTGATACGACGAACATATTTTTTAGATGCAATTTGATATCGGTCTGCTGCCCCTGTGAAGAGAGAATTCATACTGTCTTTACTCACTTCTTTGGCTTGCGCCACCAGCGTTTCAAGTTCAGCCACTTTCTTCATTGCCGCTTCTGCATCAAACTTCTCTTGCGATATCAGGTTATTAATTTGTTTCGCTGAAATCATGGCAGCCAGAGAGTAGTAGTGAAATGTTTTTCCTTCTCTTTGTTCAATATTTTTCAGCTCCACAAGCTGGCGCTTATCATTAATTTCCTGAATTGCCGCATGATAAGATTCTGCTACAGGTTCAAAGGATTCAAGATTTTTTAAGAATGTCTGGTGCAGCGTTTTCCCTTTGGCAAACGCATCGTCTTTATAATTTTCCTGGGTGTAATATTTGTCCATTTCATTAATAGTATTCCCCAGCGCGACTGCGGTATTAATATAATTCAACGCCACGCCATCAATAGGTTGCAGCTCAGGCGTTAACGCCACAACACTTTTCACGCCTTTTTCACACTCAGAAAGACTGGATTCACTAATGCCGTAGATGCCATAAACATGACTCTCTTTACCCGTTGGTCCCTGTTTAAAATCTTTCAGCCAGTCGGCATAACGCGCCAGACTGCGCTGTACAGGGATCTGTAACTTGTTATAGCACTTGATATAGACATCCATTTTTTCATCGAAAACCGCTTGTTCATCCACCTCCGGTTGCGCAGGCGTTTCAGGTTTAGCTTCTGCTTTTGCAACGGGAGCTTCAGTAGGTTTCGCTTCAGGGGCTGGTGCGGCAGGTTGACTATTGGCGGGCGGGGGAGTTTCTGTTTCAGTTTTTTTATCATCACATCCGGTGATACCGAGGGCCATTATAGCGATAATAATAGCTGAAGATAATAAATTCCTTTTCATTTAATTGCCTTATAAATATATAGATAAGAGAGTGAATATAATAAAGGAAAAAAGAAAATGTCACTACGCGTGTTTTGTTTATAAATAAATCTATAATATCCACAAAATGAATGAGTCCTGTAATTTAATCTCTAAATCACAGGACTCATTTTAATTAACGGCACAACCCTGGCGAGAGGGAGTGTCATCTCCCCCCGCCATTAATCACGCACTACATCCCGTAGCGTTCGGCAATAGCGGCATGCTTCTCTTCATTCGCCCCGGCTTCTTTGGCAAGACGCCACCAGCACAACGGATGTTCCCAGCCAGCGGTCAATTCGTGCAAGGTCTTATCGATATCACCTTTAGAAACTGAACGCGGCGCACTGATAACAAAATAGAACGCGGGCAGAGGATCAGCGCCTTCTCCCTGATGACTATCGGTTAACGTATAGTCATCATTACTGTTGCTCCAGTAGTACCAGTTTCGTTCACGGAGCGCCTCACGGAAGGCATTAAACTGTTCTTCACCAGGCATGACACCTTCGCAGAACCAGGACTCGCCGTACTCGGTCGGGATAATGGTTTTCAGACACCCATAAAGTGGCGTGAAATTCTTCTGCTCTTCTTCGTCTTCAGGTCGGGTGTTCAACATTTCTGTATCGAAAACCACAACCTCATCAACATGTTGCGGATAATCGGTGCGGTAAGTTGGCTCAATGATCCTTGCTGTTACCGGCCCAATACGTTGAGCATAGTAATAGCGGTATTCATAATTTTCCCGGAAGCGGATGTTTAACAGCCCCCATTTTTCATCAATAAAACCTTCGCCTTCCGTGAGTTCGATTTCCAGTTCAGTAGCAATAGCACGCACCTGATCCCATTGTTGCAGGATGCTGGCGGTCGCCATGATATCCCACTGGAGATTACGAATATCTTCTTCACGGCTAATCATCAGTTGCTGCAATTGTTGTAAATAATCGAGCTGTCGATCCCAGGCTTCCTGTTTTTGTGCTGCCCAGGAGCACATGCGATAAACGCCGACCCACTCACGCCCTTTTTCGTTTTGCAGCAACTGTTGCCCAATCGACTCCAGTTCACTCCAGTCTTCCTGTTGGTTAATCACCCGCGCACGGAACCACAGCGCCATATGTAGCAGACCCGCCTGTTCATACAGCTTCGCCAGGTGCTCGATCGCTTGCTGATCGCCACGGTTAAGCAAGAGATCCAGTAGATCGAAGCAAAGGCCGTTATCTTCCTGAAGGTGACTTTCAACGTGGCGTTGCAAAAGTTCGATCGACTCATTAATCGCATTACAGGCGTTTAACGCATTGACCAGTTTGCCCAGCAATTCCGCATCATCTGGCGTGTTCAGATAAGCGCGACGGAATGTTTCTACGTCTTTTTCTGGATCTGGCTGCGTTTCTTCATCGCTATTTTCAGGTACTTCTACAACCGGACGAGCAAGCAACTCCGCCTCTTTGGCGGCGATTTTTTCGCTAAGTTCGAGAAACTCGCGATCAACGCCCAGTAACGCGCGTAATTTTGGCATGTGCCGCTGGGCCTGTTTCATCGCCATTTTGGCAATCCAGACGGATTCACGCTCCAGCGCCAGGGTAATTTGCAGTTTCGCCAGATCAACCGCTTTGCGGTGCGCCCCGGCCTGCGAACGATGTTCCAATATTTGTTGGATGATGCGCGCCAACTGCCAGCTGTTTCTTTGTGGATGACGGGGAAGTAACACGGTGATTATCTTCACCCACATGCCCCACGAATAGGGGGTCAGATCTGACCAACGAGGCAATTCCTCCCAGACCTCTTCGTCCTGCCCACATAACGCCATGATGTACAGTTTTTTGAGGTGATAACTGATGCGATCACGTCCCCAGTAATCGTTCTCTTTTGCCAGTTCATCAATTAATTTACGTGCTTCATCGTAACGCTGTAGTTCAATCAAAATATCGGCACGGGTATTCAATAATGCTTCAATATCATCATCACCGGATGCTTTAACCGCGTCGATTTGCCGATCCAGGTACGCCAGTGCCTCTTCTACCCTTTTGGAATCTATCAGTGCGCTGGCATATTCGGTGGACAAACATTGAAAACAGCTCCAGGTCGGATCAATGCGCGCGATGGTTTCCTCACATACTGCCATGCGTTCATTCGCCCAGCCAGGTGCATCAATATTTTCGTAGCAGGCTGATAAATCCTGGGTAACGCAAATGGACTGCGGGCAATCTTTCGCCTCTTCCCGATGCGCTTTTTCAAACAGCGCTACCACGTCTGGCAGCACCTTTTCGCCTTCTTCATAGTTAGTCAGGCGATGACGCATTTCCCAGTGACCGATAAATATTTCCAGCCACGGATTTTTGGCTACTTGATTCAGCGCTTTCATTTCCGGCAATAGCGAATCGCATTTTTCTATTTGCAGGTGCAAAACACTTTCTGAAAAATCATCAATAAGCTGCGGAATATATTCTTGCCCGGCATCGCGCAACTCCTGACTATATTTGTTGTACCACTCCCATGTATCCATTTTATTTTCCTTGATTAATTAAGACAGGAATAACCTGAGTAAAATCTTCCAGTGCCTGGTGTAAATCCCACTGCTGTTCTTTATTACCGCTGGAGCACAAAATCACTTTCAGCGATTTTAATAACCGTAATGCTGCCGCTGGCTGTTGATGGTGTTGTAAGGCGGTCACCAGTTGCATGACACAGGGGTTATTAAGATTGATATACAGACTTGAGGTTTTAGTCTTTTGGATTTGCGAGGTAAATTGCCGCGCCAGCATTAATGCTGCGGTACTGATACGTTTATCTGCGTCATCCTGTTCGAGTATTTGTTTTAATTCTGCTTCGCGGTCTGGCGTGACCACGAGCGGTAAAACAGCGGGTTCGAAGCGGGAGATAATTAATTGCTCGCCATCGCAGAGATGCTCTTCCAGATAAGCCACCTGCTCTTCGGGTAATTCTGCCAGGCTGAACAACTGCTCATTACCTGTTTGTGTACCGACTTCGATAATCCGGCAGTGATATAACAGCGCCCAACGGCGTAAAAATGGCACCACCGCATAGCGATCGCCACGGGCTACAGGCCGTTGCAGAATATGGAACAACATCTCTTCAAAACCGCCGTCGCGACTTAACAGAATATGAATACTGTTATTAACGCGTAAATCCTTCGCCAGCAGCGCCCCTTTTGACGTTGGCACCTGCAAGCGATCTTTGAGCAAATCAAACAGGCGGTCATCACACAATGCCGCACCCAGCAACGCTTCGTTGTGGCGCATTAATACACGCCGCCAGATTTCTGGCTGATTTTGTGCGAGATCGGACAAACCAGAGATCAGCGCCTCTTTTAACGCTTCTTGTACCGCAACCCAGGTTTCGTCCCGCTGAAGATCTTCCCGGCTCGCCGTCGGCGTCAGTTTCGATGACTCAATCACGCCGCCAATAAATCCGGCCCAGGGCGGTAACAATTCACGCGCTTCATCATCCAGTAACATACCGCGCAAAAACAACGACAGGTTGCGGTTATCGCTGGTGCCGTAGGTCGCGCCATCCTGAATCCATAAAATCCCGACCGCGTCGCTCATTCCCGCGGGCACCACCGGAATGGTGCAAATCGGTTCGAAGGAGGATTCAAACTGCGCGGCAAAGGCGAGATTTTTACGCTGTACTAGCGCACGGTGCATGGTTACGCCTTCGGGGGCAACTTCACGCCACGGTGGTTGAAGTTTATTTACCGGCTCGCTGGCATCGCCGACATAGACCGGTTCGTGCAGCAATATGCAGTAGCGGGAAAGAACGCGGTTCAGCAAATTGTTACTCGCCAGATGGCTGTACTCTTCTTTGAGCGTCAGAATCACCTGCGTACCCGTTTCCGAGGACTGATGCGGCGTAACGGTATATTTTTGCCCGTCAGTAGAGTGGTATTTCCAGCTCTGATCCGGCGTTTGCCAGGATGTGGTCAACACCGTGACCTCTTTTGCAAGTACAAATGCAGACAAGAAACCAAGGCCGAACATACCAATTAAACCGGTGTTGTCATCCTGCTGGCGCAACATTCGGGTATAACCCACGCCCACTGTTGCCAGGAAGCCGTGAATTTCGCTTTCTGTCAGACCCGCGCCGGTATCGGTAATGGTGATGGTGGACTTCGCCACGTCTGCCACCACACGAATCGCGTTATCCTTTGGCGCATCGGGCTGCTCAATCCTGCGGCGCACAATCGCATCATGGCCGTTCTGCACCAGCTCGCGCACGGCAACCACGGGGGTAGAGTAAAGGTGCTTACTGAGCACCTCAATTAAGCCGTTTAAATTAACTTCTGTAGAATATGAACTGCCAGGTAACTGTAATGTACTCATTTTTCAATACTCATAATCCATCACCTACTATTGAAAATACATTGCTGTTTTTACAACCGGTGCAAGGTTTGTTATTTTCATTCACGCATCGGAAACATTTATTTATTGACGCGATGATTAAAACAAAATGTTTTATATAAATAATGATTAATTCTTAAAGGATTAATGCGACTGGAGTATATCGATATGAACCGGAATTAACGAGATAATTTATTGTGGTGAAATTATTATTTAAATGCTGAATAATATATTGAGGATGATTTAATAGAAAAATAAAACCGCAATCCAGAATCAGAATTGCGGTATTTCTTTAATTATGAATCAAACGCTGCGGATGGGTATAAACCGTTGCCCGACCCGGTTTACAAAAGCCCACCAGCGTCAGATTACAGCGTTCAGCCACTTCTACGGCCAGTGTGGTCGCGGCAGATACCGCAAACAAAATCTCTACGCCGCACATCGCCGACTTTTGCACCATTTCATAACTGGCACGGCTGGAAACCAGCACCGCACCTTGCTGCCAGCTTTCACCTTCTTGCGCCCGGCGGCCTAACAGTTTATCCAGCGCCACATGGCGGCCCACGTCTTCATGTCCGCCTGCCAGCTCGCCAGATGGCAACATCCAGGCGGCGGCGTGGGTACAACCAGTCAGTTGCCCCACTGGCTGGAAATCATTGAGATGACGTAATGCATCATCCAGTTTGTTGAGATCAAACGTCTGGGTGAACGGCAGCGGCTGCACCGGTTTACCGATGTCGTTAAGCTGTTCCACGCCGCATACACCACAGCCCGTGCGCCCCGCCAGCGCCCGACGACGCTCTTTCAACCCCATAAAGCGGCGACTGGAAAGTTCGATTTGCACTTCCAGACCATTACAGGAAGGAACAACATCCATGCCGAAGATATCGCGTGGGCTTTCGATAATTCCTTCGGAAAGCGAAAAACCGAGCGCAAACAGTTCAAGGTCTTTGGGCGATGCCATCATCACCACATGCGAAATACCGTTGTAGACCAGCGCAACGGGAACTTCTTCCGCCACCTCATCTAACCGTGGATGTTGTAAATCGTCACGCCGCCATAACTCAATTTGACGAACACCTGTGATATTTGTCACATTTTTGGTTTCTTTTTGCTGTGTTTTTTTCACTTTCTCTTAACCAGATAAGAACACACACACCAACATTATGGTATTCTGTTACAAACCCTTCCTGGATGGAGGGAAATTGAGCCAATTCTGGACCTTTGCGGCCCCTTCCGCAAAGAAAAATAACTCCCACTCCCTGCACACTCAGCAAGCGAATGTAAATGGGACGTGACAATGTCGAAACAAGGAGCAATCCATGCAGGTCAGCAGAAGGCAGTTCTTTAAGATCTGCGCTGGCGGTATGGCAGGCACCACGGCAGCGGCACTGGGTTTTGCACCCAGCGTAGCACTCGCGGAAACCCGGCAGTATAAACTGCTGCGCACCCGCGAAACCCGTAATACCTGCACCTATTGTTCCGTAGGCTGTGGGCTGTTGATGTACAGCCTCGGTGACGGAGCAAAAAACGCCAAAGCATCTATCTTCCATATCGAAGGCGATCCGGATCACCCGGTCAACCGCGGTGCACTTTGTCCGAAAGGCGCTGGCCTGGTGGATTTCATCCACTCCGAAAGCCGTCTGAAGTTCCCGGAATATCGTGCGCCAGGTTCTGATAAATGGCAGCAAATCAGTTGGGAAGAGGCGTTTGATCGCATCGCCAAACTGATGAAAGAAGACCGCGATGCTAACTACATTGCGCAAAACGCCGAAGGCGTGACTGTTAACCGCTGGCTCTCCACCGGGATGCTGTGTGCTTCCGCGTCGAGTAACGAAACCGGCTATTTAACGCAAAAATTCTCCCGCGCGCTGGGTATGCTCGCGGTCGACAACCAGGCGCGTGTCTGACACGGACCAACGGTAGCAAGTCTTGCTCCAACATTTGGTCGCGGTGCGATGACCAACCACTGGGTCGACATCAAGAACGCCAACCTCGTCGTGGTGATGGGCGGTAACGCCGCTGAAGCTCACCCGGTAGGGTTCCGCTGGGCGATGGAAGCCAAAATTCACAACGGCGCGAAGCTGATTGTGATCGATCCTCGCTTTACGCGTACGGCGGCGGTGGCTGACTACTATGCCCCTATTCGTTCCGGTACTGACATTGCTTTCCTGTCAGGCGTATTGCTGTACCTGCTGAACAATGAAAAATTCAACCGCGAATACACCGAAGCCTATACCAACGCCAGCCTGATCGTGCGTGAGGATTACGGCTTTGAAGATGGCCTGTTCACCGGCTACGACGCGGAAAAACGCAAGTACGATAAATCCAGCTGGACCTACGAACTGGACGAAAACGGCTTCGCCAAACGCGATACCACGCTGCAACATCCGCGCTGCGTGTGGAACTTGCTGAAACAGCACGTTTCCCGCTACACGCCAGATGTGGTTGAAAACATCTGTGGTACGCCAAAAGACGCGTTCCTGAAAGTCTGCGAATATATCGCCGAAACCAGTGCTCACGATAAAACTGCCTCGTTCCTCTACGCGCTCGGCTGGACGCAACACTCCGTTGGCGCGCAAAACATTCGTACGATGGCGATGATCCAGCTGCTACTCGGCAATATGGGCATGGCAGGCGGCGGCGTTAACGCCCTGCGCGGTCACTCCAACATTCAGGGGCTGACGGACCTGGGGCTGCTGTCGCAGAGCCTGCCAGGTTACATGACGCTGCCAAGCGAGAAGCAGACTGATCTGCAAACCTACCTCGCCGCCAGCACGCCGAAACCGCTGCTGGAAGGACAGGTTAACTACTGGAGCAACTACCCGAAATTCTTCGTCTCCATGATGAAGGCCTTCTTTGGTGATAAAGCGACGGCGGAAAATAGCTGGGGCTTTGACTGGTTGCCGAAGTGGGATAAAGGCTACGACGTCCTGCAATACTTCGAGATGATGAAAGAGGGCAAGGTCAATGGCTATATCTGCCAGGGCTTTAACCCGGTTGCCTCATTCCCGAACAAAAACAAAGTGATCGGTTGTCTGTCGAAACTGAAGTTCCTCGTGACCATCGACCCACTGAATACTGAAACCTCCAACTTCTGGCAGAACCACGGTGAGCTGAACGAAGTTGACTCGTCGAAGATCCAGACCGAAGTGTTCCGTCTGCCATCGACCTGCTTCGCGGAAGAGAACGGTTCAATCGTTAACTCCGGTCGCTGGTTGCAGTGGCACTGGAAAGGTGCGGACGCCCCGGGGATTGCGCTGACTGACGGCGAGATCCTCTCCGGTATCTTCCTGCGCTTGCGCAAGATGTATGCCGAACAGGGTGGCGCGAACCCGGACCAGGTGCTGAACATGACCTGGAACTACGCCATTCCGCATGAGCCATCTTCAGAAGAAGTGGCGATGGAGAGTAACGGTAAGGCGCTGGCCGATATTACCGATCCGGCAACCGGTGCGGTTATCGTCAAGAAAGGCCAACAACTTAGCTCGTTCGCCCAACTGCGCGATGACGGTACGACCTCCTGTGGCTGCTGGATTTTCGCCGGTAGCTGGACGCCAGAAGGCAACCAGATGGCGCGTCGTGATAACGCCGATCCGTCTGGCCTCGGTAACACGCTGGGCTGGGCATGGGCATGGCCGCTTAACCGCCGCATTCTGTATAACCGCGCCTCCGCAGACCCGCAGGGTAACCCGTGGGATCCGAAGCGTCAGTTGCTGAAATGGGACGGCACTAAGTGGACCGGCTGGGATATTCCGGACTACAGCGCAGCGCCTCCGGGCAGTGGCGTCGGGCCGTTTATCATGCAGCAGGAAGGCATGGGACGTCTGTTTGCCCTCGATAAGATGGCGGAAGGTCCGTTCCCGGAACACTACGAGCCGTTTGAAACGCCGCTGGGAACTAACCCACTGCATCCAAACGTTATCTCGAACCCGGCTGCGCGTATCTTTAAAGACGACGCCGAAGCTCTGGGTAAAGCCGATAAGTTCCCATATGTCGGAACCACCTATCGTCTGACCGAGCACTTCCACTACTGGACCAAACACGCGCTGTTGAACGCGATTTTGCAGCCAGAGCAGTTTGTGGAAATCGGTGAGTCGCTGGCGAATAAACTTGGCATTGCCCAGGGCGATACCGTGAAAGTCTCCTCCAACCGTGGCTATATCAAAGCCAAAGCGGTGGTGACCAAACGTATTCGCACGCTGAAAGCGAACGGCAAAGATATCGATACCATCGGTATTCCAATTCACTGGGGCTATGAAGGTGTTGCAAAAAAAGGCTTTATTGCCAATACGTTAACGCCATTCGTTGGTGATGCGAACACGCAGACGCCGGAGTTTAAGTCCTTCCTTGTGAATGTGGAAAAGGTATAACGGAGACGACATATGGCTTATCAATCGCAAGACATTATTCGTCGCTCCGCGACTAACGGTCTGACCCCCGCGCCTCAGGCGCGGGACTTCCAGGAAGAAGTGGCGAAACTCATCGACGTCACCACCTGCATCGGCTGTAAAGCCTGTCAGGTGGCGTGTTCAGAGTGGAACGACATTCGCGATACCGTCGGCAATAACATTGGGGTGTACGACAACCCCAATGATTTAAGCGCCAAATCGTGGACGGTAATGCGCTTCTCGGAAGTGGAGCAGAACGACAAACTGGAATGGCTGATCCGCAAAGACGGCTGTATGCACTGTTCCGATCCAGGCTGCCTGAAAGCGTGCCCGGCGGAAGGGGCAATTATTCAGTATGCCAACGGTATCGTCGACTTCCAGTCCGAGCAGTGCATTGGCTGCGGTTATTGCATTGCGGGCTGCCCGTTCGATATTCCGCGCCTCAACCCGGAAGACAACCGCGTCTACAAATGTACGCTGTGCGTTGACCGCGTGGTGGTTGGGCAAGAGCCGGCCTGCGTGAAAACCTGCCCGACGGGTGCGATTCACTTCGGTACGAAAGAGTCGATGAAAACGCTGGCGAGCGAGCGCGTGGCTGAGCTGAAAACCCGTGGTTACGACAATGCGGGTCTGTATGATCCGGCTGGCGTTGGTGGTACACACGTCATGTACGTGCTGCACCATGCTGACAAGCCGAATCTGTATCATGGCTTGCCGGAGAACCCGGAAATCAGCCAAACCGTGAAATTCTGGAAAGGCATCTGGAAACCGCTCGCGGCTGTTGGCTTTGCGGCTACCTTTGCGGCCAGTATCTTCCACTACGTGGGTGTCGGTCCGAACCGTGCGGATGAGGAAGAGAACAATCTGCACGAAGAGAAAGACGAGGAGCGCAAATGAAACGACGTGACACCATCGTGCGCTACACCGCGCCGGAACGTATCAACCACTGGGTCACCGCCTTCTGTTTCATCCTGGCGGCGGTGAGCGGGCTGGGGTTTTTCTTCCCCTCCTTCAACTGGTTGATGCAAATCATGGGCACACCGCAGCTGGCGCGCATTCTGCACCCGTTTGTCGGCGTGGTTATGTTTGCCTCGTTCATCATCATGTTTTTCCGTTACTGGCACCACAACCTAATCAATCGGGATGATATCTTTTGGGCGAAGAATATTCGTAAGATCGTCGTCAACGAGGAAGTAGGTGACACCGGGCGTTATAACTTCGGTCAGAAATGCGTTTTCTGGGCGGCGATTATTTTCCTGGTCCTGCTGCTGGTGAGCGGTGTGATTATCTGGCGTCCTTATTTTGCGCCTGCTTTCTCAATCCCGGTGATCCGATTCGCGTTAATGCTGCATTCATTTGCCGCAGTGGCGTTAATTGTGGTTATCATGGTGCATATCTACGCCGCCCTTTGGGTGAAAGGCACGATTACCGCCATGGTGGAAGGATGGGTTACCAGCGCATGGGCGAAGAAACATCACCCGCGCTGGTACCGTGAGGTCCGCAAGACAACGGAAAAGAAAGCTGAATGAGTATTCGCATAATCCCGCAAGATGAGCTGGGTTCGAGCGAGAAACGTACGGCGGATATGATTCCGCCGTTATTGTTCCCTCGGCTCAAAAATTTATACAACCGCCGCGCCGAGCGTCTGCGCGAGCTGGCAGAAAATAATCCGCTGGGTGATTACCTGCGCTTTGCTGCGCTTATCGCCCACGCCCAGGAAGTGGTGCTGTACGACCATCCGCTGGAGATGGATCTGACCGCGCGCATTAAAGAAGCCAGCGCACAGGGCAAGCCACCGCTGGATATTCACGTTCTGCCGCGTGATAAGCACTGGCAAAAACTGCTGATGGCGCTGATTGCTGAACTGAAACCTGAAATGAGCGGCCCGGCGCTGGCGGTGATTGAGAATCTGGAGAAGGCATCGACCCAGGAGCTGGAAGATATGGCCAGCGCACTGTTTGCCTCTGATTTCTCTTCCGTCAGCAGCGATAAAGCGCCGTTTATCTGGGCTGCACTGTCGCTCTACTGGGCGCAGATGGCCAATCTGATCCCCGGCAAAGCCCGCGCTGAATACGGCGAACAGCGTCAATATTGCCCGGTTTGTGGTTCTATGCCGGTGTCCAGCATGGTGCAAATTGGCACCACTCAGGGGCTGCGTTACCTGCACTGCAACCTGTGTGAAACCGAATGGCACGTGGTGCGCGTAAAATGCAGCAACTGCGAGCAGAGCGGCAAACTGCACTACTGGTCGCTGGATGACGAACAGGCCGCGATTAAAGCCGAAAGCTGCGATGACTGCGGCACTTACCTGAAGATTCTTTATCAGGAAAAAGAGCCGAAAGTTGAAGCCGTGGCAGATGACCTCGCCTCTCTGGTACTGGACGCGCGAATGGAGCAAGAAGGCTACGCCCGCAGTTCCATTAACCCGTTCCTGTTTCCGGGTGAAGGGGAGTAATCTCTGACGTTTTCCGGGTGGCGCAGGTCGCCCGGATTACAGCTCATAGGGTGTGACGACACCTGCTATTCCCGCAAAATCTCTCGTATTTTGCGAGGCGTTTTCCAGATATGATGTAACAGTTGCAGTTATTATAAGTTCAGGTAAAACAATCTTGTATTAATACCAGAATAAGGGCATCTGGTTTTTTATATTCAAGAATAAAAAATTTTTGTCATTCCTTATGCTCCTTACACTGATCATCAACACCTACTGTCTCACACCTTTGCCTGCCACCCTTTGCTTTACGCACCGGGAATTGCTGCCGCTCCAGATATTGCTCTACCGCTTCGCGTAAAATTGCAGATCGTGAAACCTTACGCCAGCCCCTGAGTTTATTCAGCCGTTTAATTGCCTCTTCTGATAAATGAAGAAAAACCGTATTCATCGCCATTGCTACCACCTTACATATATTACTCATTAATGTATGTGCGAAAATTACGCCGGAAAATCATTAAAAAAAAGCGGATTTTTGCATGTTGTTTTGTTTTTGCGAGACGCTTTCCAGATTTTTCACGCCCGTGAATTTCCCTGTATCCATCCAGCAAAAACGGGCGTATAAAGCTGTACATTCATACAGCAAAACGAGTTCTACTATGACACTGGAAAAAGGAATTGCAGAGTTAGTCGCAGAGTTTATCGCTGCGGGTCGCCCCTCATCGCGTCAACAAAGTATTGCGCAACGCAGGGAGGGCTATATCGCCATCGCTGTCCTTGCGGGTGAGACAGAAACGCGGGTAGATATTCAGACTATCGAACTTGAAGGGATGACCTTACGAATAGTGTCACCGCTGAATGCCCCGACATTACTCCCGACGATAATTTATTACTACGGTGGCTGTTTTGTTAGCGGCGGGTTCGCAACTCACGACAACCAACTGCGCCAGTTAGCCTATTACGGGCAATGTCGGGTTATTGCCGTCCAGTATCGGCTGGCACCGGAACATACTTTCCCCGCCGCCCATGATGATGCGCAACGAGGTGCAGAATTAGTCTGGCAGCACGCCGAACAACTCGGCGTTGATAAACAACGGATAACCCTTGCAGGCGACAGCGCAGGTGGGCATCTGGCGCTGGTGACCGCTTTGCGATTAAAGCGTGCTGGCAACTGGCAACCGGCACAACTCATTTTAATTTATCCCATGCTTGATGCGACTGCGCATTTCGAAAGCTATATCCGCAATGGTCACGATTACATCATTACACGCGATACTCTACTGAGCGGCTTTGAGATGTACCTGCCAGATATTGATCGCAAGCATCCTGAAGCCAGTCCTCTATGGCGCGATGATTTTAATGGCTTGCCGACTGTTCATATCATTACCGCAGAATATGATCCGCTTTGTGATGAAGGCGAAGCGTTGTATCACCGCATGACCGAGCAAGGAGTGCAATGTACCTGCCAACGCTACCCTGGCGTTATCCACGGATTTTTTCAGTTAGGTGGTATCAGTGAGGCCGCGCGATCGGCACTACGGGATGTGGCCTGGAGAGCGGGAAGGTAGCTCCGGATTCAGATAAAAATTATTTTCAACTTGAAAACATCACAGGTCTGCCTTACAGTGTTTTCAGGTTGAAAACTCGTAATGGAATTACACCATGCATGTTATCAGCCACAAGCCTTTTAACGAGGCGATAAAACGTTTTCCACTTTATGAAGATGCCCTTATTGATTTATTAAATCTTCTTGAAAAAACAACGTTTAGCGATCCGGGTGAGATGAAAAGATATATTTCCTCTCTGGATAACTTTAAGTACAGAGATAAATGGTGGGTGATTAATATTGCAGGCAATCATTTACGACTTATAGCCTATATAGATTTCAGGCTCCAAAAATGTTTTGTCAAACATATTGTTACCCACAATGAATACGACCGACTCACCACCTGGTATCGGAGCCATAAAAATGAGAACACATCACACACCAGCAGAAGACTCGGCCAATTTTGAAACGCTCGTCAGTACCTTCGCCCACGCAGTAAAAGGCATCCCATTATGTGGCCCTAAAGCAGATCAAGAGGAATACCATAATGCGCTGAAACTGATCGAGTTTTTAGTCGATCGTGACGATCTGGAAAACCCTTTATTTGAATTGCTCAGCGCGCGGATCCGCAAATATGAAAATAACGCTCCGGAATTTCAGCATTTCAATCAGCGGTTAGCATCGACCCCACGCGGCGTAAGTCTGTTACGGATCCTCATGGATCAACATGGGCTTAAGGCGGCTGATTTGGCACAAGAACTTGGCTCTAAATCCAATGTGAGTAATATTCTTAATGGTCGCCGGGCGCTCACCGTTCGTCATATCAAGGCGTTAAGCGAGCGTTTTAATCTCCCGGCTGAAGCGTTTATTGATAATTAAAACGCCCTACTCTTCTTCGTTCCCGCCCTCTTCATACGGGCCAAATGGCTTCGCGGGCAGAACGATATACGTGCCTTCAAACACTGCACCCGGCGTCTCATCGCCAAAGATTTCGACCTGCATCTGCACGCGCGCTTTTCGTCCGCGCGCCAGACGGTCAAGATCGCCGCTTAACGCACCAAGGTCGGCTACCGCATGGGGTTTGCCGCTAATCGGCTTGCTGTAGCGGATATGCGCATCGGCAAGAATAATCGTTCCGCCGAGATGGCGTTCGCGCAGCATCAACCAGATAAGCCCCCAACCGGTGAGCGTAGCCAGCGAGAATAAACTCCCGGCAAACAGCGTGTGGTGCGGATTCTGATTGCCGGTTTCCGGCATGGTGGTGATAAATTTTTGCCCGGTATATTGCTGAATGCGCACGCCCATTTTTTCACTCAGCGGGATATGTTCGTACCACGCTTGTTGCAACTGCGCGCACCAGTCGCCGCGATGCAGAATGTCATCCAGAGTGGCGACGGGTTTAATCATCAAAAAATGGCGGATTGGCGTGGTGGTTGGCGTGGTGATTTCTCCCTGATTAACAAACCCCAGCTTGGCAAAAAACTCTACCGCGTCTTCACGGGCGCTACAGGTCACGCGCTTAACGCCTTCCTGGCGCGCTACAGACTCCAGTGTCATCGCCATCAGCGTTCCCAGCCCTTTGTCCTGCACGTCAGGATGAACGGCCATAAAGCGAATGGACGCTTCGTTATCGGCATTAATATACAGCCGCCCTACTGCCACCAGATTACCCTGCTCGTCGACGACCATCTGGTGATGCGCCATCGCATCCCACGCGTCGCGTTCCGAACCTTTTGGTTGATGCAGGGGTTTACGCAACATCTCCCAGCGGAACTGATAGTAGCGCTCTAATTCTTCTTCTGTTTGTGGAACCCGAAGGTGATACATAGCGATACTCTCTCTTGTTTCCCGTGACACCCCTGGAAGCTGGCTCATACCTGCAACCAGAATGTCACGGGACCATCATTGACCAGCGATACCTGCATATCCGCAGCGAAGCGTCCTGTTTGCGTGTTCATCTCCTGCTGACGGCAGCGTTCGACGAAATAGTCATATAACGCCTCTGCGCGATCCGGTGATGCGCCTTTGGAGAAGCTTGGGCGCATCCCTCGTTCGGTATCTGCGGCAAGGGTAAACTGGGAAACTACCAGCACACTGCCGCCCGCCTGTTGCACGTTGAGATTCATCTTGCCTTCGGCATCGCTAAAAATGCGATAGCCGAGCACACGCTCGCACAGACGGTTTGCTTTCTGTTCGTCGTCATCCTTTTCGACACCCAATAACACCAAAAGTCCCGCGCCAATTTCGCCCGTCACTTCTCCCTCCACGGTGACGCTGGCACGGGTTACGCGTTGAATTAATGCAATCATGGTTCGTCGTCTTCTTCTTGTTCAGCTGCTTGTTTTAGTTTGCGGTATTCCCCGAGAGTGACAGTAATTTCCGCGCCAAGCAAGACGATACACCATGTCCAGTAGACCCAGACAAAGAGAATGGGGATCACCGCCAGCACGCCGTAAATGAGCTGATATGACGGGAACATGGTGATATAAAGCGCGAAACCTTTCTTTCCTGCTTCGAACAGGAGTGCGGCGACAAACGCGCCGACAATCGCGTCGCGATTCGGTACGCGGATGGTGGGAACGATGCTGTAAAGCAACCAAAAGGAGATCCACGACAACAGCAGCGGAAAAATACGCAGCACATTGTCGATGACAGTATTGAGATCGCTCGCCCAGCGCAGGGAGAGCAGATAGGAACTGATCGCCAGACTGGCCCCTGCCAGCAGCGGCCCTAACGTCAGGATCATCCAGTACACAGCAAAAGAGTAAATTTTTGGCCGTACCCGTTTACTTCGCCAGATGGCATTCAATGCGCTATCAATGGAATACATCAACAATAACGCCGTGACGATCAGGCCGCATGCCCCGACGGCGGTCATCTTGTTGGAATTGGCAACAAACTGTTCAATATATTGCTGGATAACGTCGCCAGTGGCAGGCAGAAAGTTGGCAAAAATAAAGTGACGCAACTGAATGCTGACGTCGGAAAACATGGGAAAAGCGGCGAAAAGCGCAAAAACAACGGCAACCAGCGGCACTAATGAGAGCAACGACACATAGGCAAGATTACCTGCCAGGGTGGTCATGTTGTCCTCATTAATGCGTTGCCAGAGTAGTTTCAGCCAGGCCCATAGCGGACGGGTACGATACCTGGCTTTTTCATGGATGGTTTTTAGCATAACACCTTCGCGAAATAGTCCGGGATGGTGGTTTTATCTTTCACCAGAATACTGGTAATGCCTAGCTGATTTGCTCCTTCTATATTATCGGCGTTATCGTCGAAAAAGACTGTATCGCTGGGTGAAAAACCTTCCACCTGTAAAACATGCTGGTAAATTCGTGCTTCAGGTTTGCGCATGCCCAGATCTTGCGAAAGATAGATATGGTCAGCAGCATCACGGATTTCCGGGTATTCCTCCGGCCAGAAGGTGGTATGCAGGCGGTTGGTATTGGAAAGCACCACCACGCGATGCCCCTGCTCACGCAGTTTATGCATGATGGCGATCACTTCCGGGCGCAGCGCGACAAACACCGCCTGCCAGCCGTGGGAGAACTGCTCGTAGCTTAGCGGTAGAGCCATCTCATGGCACATCGCCTCTGCGAACGCTTCGTCGCTAATTTCCCCGCGCTCATGCTGATGAAACGCCTCCCCCATATGAAAACTCTTCTTAAGCGATGCCAGCGGAATACGCGTTAAATCGCTCCAGGTTCCCAGCACACGGTTAAAGTCGATATCGACAATCACATTACCTAAATCAAAGATATAGAGCATTTTTGCCTCCTTTCTCGCCACAAGAAATTAACTGTAGCGGGAAAGGATGGGTTTGGCTATGTGACAATAAGGGTAATCTTGTGATGCTGATTGCGAAAAAGCAGAGTAATTTCACTGGCTTTTTCGCAATAGATGAATGGTTAAGATTCAGGCATAAATTGCCAACGAGTTTCGATGACCAGCGGCTTTTCTGGTGCCGCTAATTCCGGCGTTAGTTGCCTGGGTAAGTGGATTAACACAGGTGGCATCAGGCTGTTTATCAAATACCACCAGACTGTTTGCAGAAGAGGTCATGGTCATCGCGAGTTAACCAAGCCACCGTAACTTAACCTTCACCCCGTCATAAAAGACAAAACAGTCGTCCCAAGGGCCAGCTCAATCAGTCTGGTGCAAAAAATTTTGTTTTGCTGGATACGGGCTACGGTTGATAAGGCTGGTATTGTTTTCGTTGGCCGGATTAAGCACATCCGGCCATTAATCAAGCTTCAGCCGCCAGCATCTCTTTCTTACGTTGACTAATTCGCTTAACCAGCATTACGGAAACCACCGCACCACAGAATGCGAAGCAGGCCATAATGCCAAACACGATTTTGTAGCCAATAATCCCCGGATTTAAATCCAGAATGTAGCCATACAGACTGAAGCAGAACATCGCCGGGGCGTAACCGATAAAGCTACCCAACGCCATCGCCGCGCCTGTTTTATTTTCAGCAATTTTTGCTTCGCCGATAGGTGCAAAGAATACGGCGCGCTGCGTAAAGACAATCGCGCCAAAGCCCAGCGTACACGCCATCCCTAAATAGACCGGCATGCTTTCGTGCGGCAGCATAATCAACAGTACGAGCGCAGCGGTACTGATGATAAAGGTGTAGCATAGATATTTACTCGGTGATTTCAGGATCTTATCTGAAATCATGCCACCAATCGGTCCACCGATCATTTTCAGACAGTATTGGTTAATGATGCCGTAAGCCCCCACCAGCGCAACGGGTAGCAGATAGATGTTTTTCAGGAATGGAATGAAGAATGTCAGGCCACAGTAAACCGCGTAAACGAAGAAGACGTTGAAAGCGATAAGCCAAATGGTTTTGTCTTTCAGCACCGAGGTCATACTGGTGTTTTGCGATGCTTCGTCTTCTTTTTTCACCTCCACGGACGGTGCCTCTTCTTTGTCATTCAGTACAAAGAAAATGATAACGCCCACGGCAATCACAATAAGGGAATAGAACCAGATACCCGCTTTAAAGCCCAACAAGCCACTGCCAAACCAGGTAAATACTGCCAACGCAGAAAATGCCACCACAGTATCGACAATGCCACGCCCTGTTTCGAAGAAGCCAAACAAACGACCTTGTTGTTCGCTATTGCCCAATCGACTTACCGACTTGAGCAAGACAGGCCAGTTCATCATGTCGCAGGTAACGCCAAATAGCGCCCAGACAAAGAGGATGCCCCAATAACCTGGCATTGTCGTCAAATAAACACCCAGTAATCCCGTCGCAATGAGGGAGAATGACATGGTGTATCTGCGCGGTAGTTTATCGGCAAAATAAATAGACAGAAAAAAGCCCACTGTGGTGACAAATGAGTTTACCGACATAGCATTACCAATTTGACCATTAGTCAAATGGAAATATTCCTGCATCGGGATATAAAACGCATCTTTCAGCGACGGTAATTTATAAATTGTACCGCCACACAGTGTTAATAGACTAAATAACGCCCATTTCTTTTTCGTGAGCATAACATCCCCTAAGCGATTTTTAAAATCACTGTTTTAAAGGCAATAAGATATCGACCATTCTTATGGAATGGTTTTATTAACTGCGTATGAGTTAAAACTTATTAGTGGTTCAGAAGATGGCTTGCCTCTTGTTTGATTTGTTGTAGTACGTTACGCACATGATTTATCTGATTAATTGCATCATCTTTTTCTTTACGTAACCGCGCATCCAGTAAATGTTTTTCTGGCAACGGTGTTTCACTCATCTGGCGATAAGGGATCCACGGATTATCATCTTCGTCTTCAAAGCGGAACGCCGGAGCATAATAATCAACCTCTTCTTCCAGGCCATATGCCGTCACCTGCGGCTCATCATCGCCCAGGCAGATAAGGTGTGTTAATAACGCTTTGAATGGCATATCTCCCTGACCTGAAATACAGGCTTTATGGCCCAGACCACCCTGTTCTTTAACAATCAATGCATCTTTGATATGCACCTGGGTAATATGCGGCGCCATCGTTTTTAAAGCGTCCATGGGATGCTCATTTGCATTGATCATGTTCGCAAAATCAAACAGTAAGGAAAGAGATTCCATCTCACTTTCTTTGACCAGCGACACCAGCTCATGGCTTTTTAAATCTTCATGCTGCTCGATCGTAAAAGTCAGGCCGCTGTCCTGATACGTTTCCCGTACATAGGCAATATCGTTAGCGATGATCGATAATACGTCGCGCAAATTACCTTCATAACGTGGATAAAAACGTACGGACGATGCCCCGGTTTTCAACGCGATGGCGACAGCTTCGTCAATAGATGCCTTATCTGAGGCGCTAGTTTCAATATGAATATCAAGGTCCAGACGGCGGGCTTTATCACCAAAGGCAGAGAGTTCTTTATCGTCCATATTGCCAAGAGAAAAACGCTCGCCATCCAGAACATGAATTTTGACGCCCCGCAGATTATTTTCACTCGCGATATCAAGTAAATCAGCAGGCAACACTCTTTCCAGCCGCATATTTAAATGAAAGGCATAGGCATGTAAATAAAGAGGAAGAGTATCGACACGTTGTAGAATCTTTCTTGCGTTATTTATTGTCACCATAAAACACCTACAGATTAATGATGAGGTCTACGGCCTCAAATCGCCAATATTCAATATCTATCTGGACAATATTGCCTTGCTGGTCGGCGCGATGCTTTTCAATTAAGATCGCAGGCATACCCGCAGAACCGCCAAGATACTTGCTGATATCGCCCGGCATTCTGACGGGTTTGAAAATCAATTTTTTTACTACCGTCTCTTTTTGGTAGCACTTTTCCCAGACTGCAGAAAATGAGTGGTTTTCAAGTTGTTCAATAAAACCAGGGGCAACTTCAGGATTAATATACGTTTCGTGATAGAAAACTTTATGTCCTTCCAGCGCCCCCCAGCCGGTAATGCGGTAGAGTTCGGTTGACGGCGTCACTGCAATCAGTGGCATGAGCGTTTCAGGAATGTCGCGGGTACGTTTTTTCTCAGTAAATCCCCAGGAAGGTTCCCGCCCTTGTTCAATAGCGGCCCGCTGAAAGCTCGCCGACAGCTCCGGGCTGTAATTAAATCGCGGCTGAGTCACGAACCAACCTTTACGATCCTTACGGAAGATTTTGGATTCTGCCTCGAGGTTCAGCAACGCCTGGCGCAGCGTCATACGTTTAATGCCCAGTAGCTCTCCCAGCTCTCTTTCTGAAGGGAGTTTTCCACCCGGCGTAGTGATGCCATCTTTTAACCACCGATCCAGTTTCTCTTTTGCATTTTCTACGGTGGATTGATTTCCCGTCATTGTTTAATCCTTTTGGTTTAAACCAGATGAGGCATCTTACGCTTACGCCAAAAAAGAAAGCAATTAACGGCGTATGACTTTGCAGATAATTGTGACAAAGCTCTCTATTGACGTAACCACAGACTTATAAGGGAGATACTCGCATTGGTGAGCGCTCACGACAGGCAAAAAAAAACCTGCCATCGCTGGCAGGTTTTTTATGACTGAAAAGCGAAATTAATCGTCTTTCGGTGCGCGGTTAGCGCGACGACGATCGTTTTCCGTCAGGTGACGTTTACGAATACGGATAGAGGTCGGAGTCACTTCTACCAGTTCGTCATCATCGATGAACTCCAGAGCTTGTTCCAGAGTCATGCGGATAGGCGGAACCAGAACAACGGCTTCGTCAGTACCGGAAGCACGCATGTTGGTCAGTTTCTTACCGGTCAGGCAGTTTACAGTCAGGTCGTTAGAGCGGCTGTGAATACCGATAATCTGACCTTCGTAAACTTCTGCACCGTGACCGAGGAACAGCTTACCGCGATCCTGCAGACCGAACAGCGCGAACGCAACCGCTTTACCCTGACCGTTAGAGATCAGTACGCCGTTCTGACGCTGACCTACTTCACCCGGACGAACGTCGTCGTAGTGGCTGAAGGTGGAGTACAGCAGACCTGTACCGGAAGTCATGGTCATGAACTCAGAACGGAAGCCGATCAGACCACGGCTTGGGATCACGTAGTCGAGACGTACGCGGCCTTTACCGTCTGGATTCATGTTTTTCAGGTCGCCTTTACGTTCGCCCAGCGCCTGCATTACAGAACCCTGATGCTGTTCTTCAACGTCCAGAGTCACGTTTTCATACGGCTCTTGTTTACGACCGTCGATTTCACGGAAGATAACTTTCGGACGGGATACCGCCAGTTCGAAACCTTCACGACGCATGTTTTCGATCAGAACAGACAGGTGCAGTTCGCCACGACCAGAAACGCGGAACGCATCGGCGTCTTCGGTTTCTTCTACGCGCAGCGCAACGTTGTGTACCAGTTCTTTGTTCAGACGGTCCAGGATCTGACGAGACGTTACGAACTTACCTTCTTTACCGCAGAACGGCGAGGTGTTAACGCAGAAGAACATAGAAACGGTCGGCTCATCAACGGAGAGTGCCGGCAGCGCTTCAACGTTTTGCGTGTCGCAAACGGTGTCAGAAATGTTCAGTTCGCCAAGGCCCGTGATCGCCACGATATCGCCAGCTTCCGCCAGATCGGTTTCGATACGTTCCAGACCGAGGTGGCCCAGCACTTTACCGACTTTCGCGTTGCGGGTTTTGCCTTCGCTATCGATGATAGTGACCTGCTGGTTCGGCTTCACTTTACCGCGCTTGATGCGGCCAATGCCGATAACGCCAACATAGCTGTTGTAATCGAGCTGAGAAATCTGCATCTGGAACGGACCGTCAAGGTCTACGTCCGGTGCAGGAACGTGGTCAATAATCGCCTGATACAGCGGGGTCATGTCTTCCGCCATATCTTCGTGGTCCAGACCCGCGATACCGTTCAGCGCAGAAGCGTAAACGATCGGGAAGTCCAGCTGCTCGTCGGTCGCGTCGAGGTTAACGAACAGGTCGAATACCTGATCCACAACCCAGTCAGGACGCGCGCCAGGGCGGTCAACCTTGTTGATAACAACAATCGGCTTCAGGCCGTAAGCAAACGCTTTTTTGGTTACGAAGCGCGTTTGCGGCATCGGGCCGTCAAATGCGTCAACCACCAGCAGCACTGAGTCTACCATGGACATTACACGTTCAACTTCACCACCGAAGTCGGCGTGCCCCGGGGTATCAACGATATTGATACGGTAATCATTCCATTTGATAGCGGTGTTTTTCGCGAGGATGGTAATCCCACGCTCTTTCTCCAAATCGTTGGAGTCCATCACGCGCTCTTGGGTTTCGGCACGAGAGTCGAACGTACCGGATTGTTGGAGCAGCTTGTCTACCAGGGTGGTTTTACCATGGTCGACGTGCGCGATGATGGCGATATTACGCAATTTTTCGATCACAACTTTGCCTCAGGCATTAGAAATAGCGCGTTATTGTACACGGATTAATCGCACTACAAAACAGGATCACAAACATCCTCCGCAAACAAGTATTGCAGAGTCCCTTTGTGATCGCTTTCACGGAGCATAAAAAGGGTTATCCAAAGGTCATTGCACCAACATGGTGCTTAATGTTTCCATTGAAGCACTATATTGGTGCAACATTCACATCATGGTGCAGCCCTTTTGCACGATGTTAAGCATGATAACGCCTTTTAGGGGCAATTTAAAAGTTGGCACAGATTTCGCTTTATCTTTTTTACGGCGACACGGCCAAAATAATTGCAGATTTCGTTACCACGACGACAATGACCAATCCAGGAGAGTTAAAGTATGTCCGCTGAACACGTACTGACGATGCTGAACGAGCACGAAGTGAAGTTTGTTGATTTGCGCTTCACCGATACCAAAGGTAAAGAACAGCACGTCACTATCCCTGCTCATCAGGTGAATGCTGAATTCTTCGAAGAAGGCAAAATGTTTGACGGCTCCTCGATTGGTGGCTGGAAAGGCATTAACGAATCCGACATGGTGCTGATGCCAGACGCATCCACCGCAGTGATTGACCCGTTCTTCGCCGACTCTACCCTGATTATCCGTTGCGACATCCTTGAACCTGGCACCCTGCAAGGCTATGACCGTGACCCGCGCTCTATTGCGAAGCGCGCCGAAGATTACCTGCGTTCTACTGGCATTGCCGACACCGTACTGTTCGGGCCAGAACCAGAATTCTTCCTGTTCGATGACATCCGTTTCGGATCATCTATCTCCGGTTCTCACGTTGCTATCGACGATATCGAAGGTGCATGGAACTCCTCCACCCAATACGAAGGTGGTAACAAAGGTCACCGTCCGGCAGTGAAAGGCGGTTACTTCCCGGTGCCTCCGGTAGACTCTGCTCAGGATATCCGTTCTGAAATGTGTCTGGTGATGGAACAGATGGGTCTGGTGGTTGAAGCCCATCACCACGAAGTAGCGACTGCTGGTCAGAACGAAGTGGCTACCCGCTTCAATACTATGACCAAAAAAGCCGACGAAATTCAGATCTACAAATATGTCGTGCACAACGTGGCGCACCGCTTCGGTAAAACCGCGACCTTTATGCCAAAACCGATGTTCGGTGATAACGGCTCCGGTATGCACTGCCACATGTCGCTGTCTAAAAACGGCGTTAACCTGTTCGCGGGCGACAAATATGCAGGTCTGTCTGAACAGGCGCTGTACTACATTGGCGGCGTAATCAAACACGCTAAAGCGATTAACGCCCTGGCAAACCCGACCACCAACTCTTATAAGCGTCTGGTCCCGGGCTACGAAGCACCGGTCATGCTGGCTTACTCTGCGCGTAACCGTTCTGCGTCTATCCGTATTCCGGTGGTTTCTTCTCCGAAAGCACGTCGTATCGAAGTCCGTTTCCCGGACCCGGCGGCTAACCCGTACCTGTGCTTTGCTGCCCTGCTGATGGCCGGTCTTGATGGCATCAAAAACAAGATCCATCCGGGCGAAGCCATGGACAAAAACCTGTATGACCTGCCGCCAGAAGAAGCGAAAGAGATCCCACAGGTTGCAGGCTCTCTGGAAGAAGCACTGAACGAACTGGATCTGGACCGCGAGTTCCTGAAAGCCGGTGGCGTGTTCACTGATGAAGCGATCGATGCGTACATCGCTCTGCGTCGCGAAGAAGATGACCGCGTGCGTATGACTCCGCATCCGGTAGAGTTTGAGCTGTACTACAGCGTCTAAGTGTTTTAGTTGCCGTGGAAACTTTTCGCCTGTCTCTGGCAGGCTTGGGATCGATGGCAAGCACATCACGCCGGATGCGACGCAAATGCGTCTTATCCGGCCTACACGGTGATGATGTGGTAGGCCGGAGCAGGTGAAGTCGCTCTTCAACGTGAAGTTTGTCAGCTATCTGTAGCCCATCTCTGCATGGGCTTTTTTCTCCGTAACTTCTGTGATGCTTCGCGCTTTTTATCCGTAAAAAGCTATAATGCACTAAAATGGTGCAACCTGTTCAGGAGACTGCTTTATGGCAACAGGCACGCAGCCCGATGCTGGGCAGATCCTCAACTCGCTGATTAACAGTATTTTGTTAATTGATGACAATCTGGCGATCCATTACGCCAACCCCGCCGCGCAACAACTGCTCGCCCAAAGCTCCCGCAAATTGTTTGGTACACCGTTACCGGAACTGTTGAGCTACTTCTCATTAAATATCGAGCTGATGCAAGAAAGTCTGGAGGCGGGGCAAGGTTTTACCGATAACGAAGTGACGCTGGTCATCGACGGTCGCTCGCATATCCTTTCTGTGACGGCTCAGCGCATGCCAGACGGCATGATCCTGCTGGAGATGGCACCGATGGATAACCAGCGCCGCTTAAGTCAGGAACAGCTACAACACGCCCAGCAGGTTGCTGCCCGTGATTTAGTGCGCGGCCTTGCGCATGAGATTAAAAATCCGCTTGGCGGTTTACGTGGCGCGGCACAGCTGCTCAGCAAAGCATTACCTGACCCGTCACTGCTGGAATATACCAAAGTGATTATCGAACAGGCGGACCGGCTGCGAAATCTGGTCGACCGTCTGTTGGGGCCGCAGCTGCCTGGCACACGCGTCACCGAAAGTATTCACAAAGTGGCTGAACGCGTGGTGACGCTGGTGTCGATGGAACTGCCGGACAACGTGCGGTTGATTCGTGATTACGACCCCAGCCTGCCGGAACTGGCGCACGACCCGGATCAAATTGAGCAAGTGCTGCTGAATATTGTGCGCAATGCGCTACAGGCGCTGGGGCCGGAGGGGGGTGAAATCATTCTGCGTACCCGCACCGCGTTTCAACTGACCTTACACGGCGAGCGCTATCGGCTGGCGGCGCGAATTGATGTGGAAGATAACGGGCCGGGCATTCCGCCTCATTTGCAGGATACGCTATTTTACCCGATGGTCAGCGGCCGCGAAGGTGGCACCGGGCTTGGCTTATCCATCGCCCGTAATTTGATTGATCAGCATTCAGGCAAAATTGAATTTACCAGTTGGCCAGGTCATACCGAGTTCTCGGTTTACCTGCCTATCAGGAAATAAAGGTGACGTTTATGCAACGAGGGATAGTCTGGGTAGTCGATGACGATAGTTCCATCCGTTGGGTGCTTGAACGTGCGCTCGCTGGGGCGGGTTTAACCTGTACGACGTTTGAGAACGGCGCAGAAGTGCTGGAAGCACTGGCGAGCAAAACGCCGGATGTGCTGCTGTCGGATATCCGTATGCCGGGAATGGATGGGCTGGCGCTGCTCAAGCAGATTAAACAGCGCCATCCGATGCTTCCGGTCATCATTATGACCGCACATTCCGATCTGGATGCCGCCGTTAGCGCCTATCAGCAAGGGGCGTTTGATTATCTGCCTAAACCGTTTGATATCGACGAAGCCGTGGCGCTGGTTGAGCGCGCCATCAGTCATTACCAGGAACAGCAGCAGCCGCGTAATGTTCAGCTTAACGGCCCAACGACCGATATCATCGGCGAGGCGCCAGCCATGCAGGACGTGTTCCGTATTATCGGTCGGCTTTCGCGTTCTTCGATTAGCGTGCTGATCAACGGCGAATCCGGCACCGGTAAAGAACTGGTCGCTCATGCCCTGCATCGCCACAGCCCGCGCGCCAAAGCGCCGTTTATCGCGCTCAATATGGCGGCTATCCCGAAGGATTTGATCGAATCAGAACTGTTCGGTCACGAAAAAGGCGCGTTTACCGGCGCGAATACCATTCGTCAGGGGCGTTTTGAACAGGCCGATGGCGGCACATTATTCCTCGATGAAATTGGCGATATGCCGCTGGATGTGCAGACGCGTTTGCTGCGCGTGCTAGCAGACGGTCAGTTTTATCGCGTTGGCGGCTATGCGCCGGTGAAAGTGGATGTGCGGATTATCGCTGCGACCCACCAGAATCTCGAACAGCGGGTGCAGGAAGGCAAGTTCCGTGAGGATTTGTTCCACCGCCTGAACGTTATCCGTGTTCATCTGCCGCCGCTGCGTGAGCGTCGGGAAGATATTCCCCGTCTGGCACGCCATTTTTTACAAGTTGCCGCTCGCGAGCTGGGCGTAGAAGCAAAGTTGCTGCATCCGGAAACTGAAGCCGCTCTGACGCGTCTGGCGTGGCCAGGCAACGTGCGCCAGCTGGAAAACACCTGCCGCTGGCTAACGGTAATGGCTGCCGGACAGGAAGTGCTGATTCAGGATTTGCCTGGCGAACTGTTTGAATCAACCGTACCGGAAAGCACTTCACAAATGCAGCCGGACAGTTGGGCAACGCTGTTAGCACAGTGGGCAGATCGGGCGCTACGTTCCGGTCATCAAAACTTGCTGTCTGAAGCGCAACCAGAGTTGGAGCGGACATTACTGACTACCGCGTTGCGACATACGCAGGGACATAAACAGGAAGCAGCGCGCTTACTTGGCTGGGGGCGTAACACCCTGACGCGTAAGTTAAAAGAGCTTGGAATGGAGTGATTCAGGCTCGCCATGTAAAGATTGATTATTGAGCGCAAATTGCTGTTATTTTGCGCTTTACTGTTCCGGTAAGTTCAGTATGATCATGCCCGAAAAACGGGGGGAGTGTCATTATGCTGGAATCAATAATTAATCTGCTATCAAGTGGCGCAGTTAACAGCCACACGCCGCAAACTGCCGTTGCTGCCGTGCTGTGTGCCGCGATGATTGGGCTGTTTAGCTGAGTTTCAGATTGCTGATGAAGTGCTCTTTGTTCATGCCGGATGCGGCGTGAACGCCTTATCCGGCCTACAAAAGCAATAATTTCAACAGGTTTTGCAGGCCTGATAAGCGTAGCGCATCAGGCAACCTTGTTCTCAGTGTATTGATGGCGCTTTCGTTTATCACCGTAGTAAACGAAGCGCCATTCACTATTTAAATCACCCGTGAGAACTGCTGCATTCGCGCTTTCTGGCGCAGATAAGTATCAAAGCACATGCAAATGTTGCGGATCAGCAAGCGACCTTTCGCCGTCACCTGAATTCCCTTCTCATCCACATCCACCAGCCCGTCTTCTGCTAATGGGGCGAGCAGCTTGAGATCTTCCGCAAAGTAATCAGCGAAGTGCAAATCCCACTGTTGCTCAATGGGGGCGTAATCCAGACGGAAGTTGCAGATGAGCGACTTAATCACATCGCGGCGAATACAGTCATCGCGCGTTAGCGCAATACCACGCCACAGCGCATTGCCTTGTTCATCCACTTGCTGATAGTACTGCTTCAACTCTTTCTGGTTCTGCGCGTAGCAGTCACCAATCATGCTGATGGCGGAAACGCCCATCCCAAGCAGATCGGTATCGCCCTGGGTGGTGTAGCCCTGGAAGTTACGATGCAGCACGCCTTCACGTTGGGCCACCGCCAGCTCGTCATCCGGGCGGGCAAAGTGATCCATACCGATAAACTGATAGCCCGATTGTGTCAAGAAGGCGATGGTTTCCTGCAGAATATCGAGTTTTTGTTGCGGACTCGGCAAGTCAGCATCTTTGATTTTGCGCTGGGCGGCAAAAATAGTTGGCAGATGCGCGTAGTTAAAGACGCTCAGACGGTCAGGGTTCAGTTCCGCCACGCGTTTCAGGGTAAAGGCGAAACTCTCCGGCGTCTGTTTCGGCAGGCCGTAAATCAGGTCAATGTTGGTGGAGGTAAAGCCAATCTCACGCGCATGGTTAAGCAGCGCAAAGATGAACTCTTCATCCTGCTCGCGGTTAACCAGACGCTGTACTTCTTTGTTGAAGTCCTGCACGCCCATGCTCAGGCGGTTAAAGCCTTCCGCGCGTAAATGATCCAGTACATCCAGTTCGATTTCGCGCGGATCGACTTCGATCGAGATTTCCGCATCGGCATTGAACTGGAAGTTTTCGCGCAACAGCTTCATCAGGCGGCTGATTTGCGCTTTATTCAGGTATGTTGGCGTTCCACCGCCCCAGTGCAGCTGGCTCACCTTGCGCCCGGCAAAAAGCGGTGCACGATGGACGATTTCTTGCTCAAGCACGTCCAGATACTGGTCGGCCTTGTGCTGCTGACGAGTCACAATCTTGTTGCAACCGCAGAAGTAGCAAAGTTTATGGCAGAACGGAATATGTACGTAGAGAGATAAGGGACGCTCAGGGTAGCGCGCCACGGCTTGTAAAAACGCCTGTTCGCCGAAGTCTTCTGAAAACTCCAGCGCGGTCGGGTACGAGGTGTATCGTGGCCCGGAATAGTTATATTTCTGGATCAGGGCCAGGTCCCAGTCGATTTGCTGTACAGACATGCTCACTCCTTCCGATGGCGTCTCTGGCGGCTACGGCGTACCGGCGGATGCCCGTTTCGGGTCATCAGCCGGTTGCGCAGCCACTTTTGTCGCCGCGACAACCGCTGTAGTTTAACGAATAACCACACCAGATAACATATAACCGGAAGGGTTATCAGCAGAACGGGAAGGCCCACGCAGGCAATCCGTTAGTTGCCCCGCAGCAGACGCATCATGTCTTCTTGCTTCTCGTCTTCTTCCTCTTCTTCGTCGTCGTCATAAGAGAGGCCAAGTTTCTGCATCAGCTCATCAATACGATCCAGCTTGGCATCTACCCAGGATTGCTCTTCGGCACTCAGGGTTTCGCCTGCTTCCAGACGTTCCAGCAGCGCATCCAGACGCTCATCTGTTTCCAGTAACTCCAACTCCGCCTGCGGTGAAAGCATAGGTTTCTCACTCTTCGGTTTGTGCTGTTTGGTGACTTTTTCAGTCACGCCCAATGGAATAGGGGTTTTACTGCCAATACGTGGATCTTTCGGTGCATTCTGGCCCTTGCTACCCGAAGTAGCGCTACCGCCCGCTGCGCGGCTGCCTGGTGCATGACCACGGCGTTTTTTCTGGCGCTTGCGATCACGAGCTTCCTGATTCAGCTCTTCGCGGGTTTTACGACGCGCTTTTGCATGACCCTTGCTGCGTGAGTTTGAAGATGATGGTTTCATATCAATTCGTCTTTTAGCCGTTTTATTTAGTATAGATTTGCGGCGGAATCTAACAGAAAGCAAGCAAAGAAAAAAGGCGACAGATTACTCTGTCGCCTTTTTTCCTGACTCACAACCCTTAACGGGTCTTACAATCCTTGCAGGCCGCCAACACACCCTGTTTTTCCATTAGCCGGAACATTCCGTGTTGATTCCATTTCCCTTTAGTGACGTCTCCGGACGTTTGTCTTCCTGACAATCCTCTGTCTTCGCCTCCTGGCGCTCCTGACCCTCATCCTGAGTCATTGTTCCTGTTAGCGTCCTCGCTCTATGGGTGCTACTTTACGCTTCTGTGTTAAACAAACAATAAACTATCATCAGTATTTACTCATTTTCAGATTATTGTATAAAACTAATCACATGATTTATTTAGCCTATTTGACATGTGTCGCAGAAATTTCTCTTCGATTTCGCATAAAAACAATCGGCAATGTCTCACAAAGTACATGGTATTTACTTACACCGTTCACGCCGAAAAATCCGTCTTTTATTGTGGTTCAGGTATAATCGCCACAAAGCTTTGACTGACGGAGACGACCGCTTTGACTAATTTGAATTATCAACAGACGCATTTTGTGATGAGTGCGCCTGATATTCGCCACTTACCTTCCGATACCGGGATCGAAGTGGCTTTTGCAGGCCGTTCCAACGCAGGTAAATCCAGCGCGCTGAACACGCTGACTAACCAGAAAAGCCTGGCGCGTACCTCGAAAACACCAGGACGTACCCAGCTTATCAACCTGTTTGAAGTGGCTGAGGGCAAACGTCTGGTCGACTTGCCTGGCTATGGCTACGCGGAAGTTCCTGAAGAGATGAAGCGCAAATGGCAGCGCGCGCTCGGTGAGTACCTCGAAAAACGTCAGAGTCTACAAGGCCTGGTCGTGCTGATGGATATTCGCCATCCGCTGAAAGATCTCGACCAGCAGATGATTGAGTGGGCGGTGGACAGCAATATCGCCGTACTGGTGTTGCTGACCAAAGCGGACAAACTGGCGAGCGGTGCACGTAAAGCGCAATTGAATATGGTGCGTGAAGCAGTGCTGGCGTTTAACGGTGATGTGCAGGTAGAGACATTCTCTTCTCTGAAGAAGCAAGGCGTGGATAAGCTTCGCCAGAAACTGGATACCTGGTTCAGCGAGATGCAGCCTGTAGAAGAAACGCAGGACGGCGAATAATTTTCTAGCCCTTATGCATGTGCCGGATATCGCGTATCTGGCACATAAAATCATGCAAATTCAATGAGCTATTTTCTACCGTAGGCCTGTTAAGCACAATGTATCCGGCAATACGGATCTTTTCTTTCGCACAATAAAAAACGCCCCAGTCATTACTGACTGGGGCGGCTAAAAAATTCAGCCAAATCCGATTACGTGAAGTAAAAGGTCTGAAAGATAGAACATCTTACCTCTGTACCCTACGCGACTAACTTTACTCTTTTTTGTTCAGTTCAGAAAGCACTTTTTGTAATTTTTTTTCAGTTGTTGCATAGGAATTTCTAATACCCATCACAAATCGTGGCTGGTTATGTTGCTTAGTTACGAAAAAAAGGCTTGTTAAGGCAAATCTTAGTGCGCCTGATCCCAGTTTTCGCCACTACCCACTTCCACCAGCAACGGCACATCCAGGCGGGTACAGTTTTCCATCAACTGATGGATCTTCTTCGCTACCGCATCGACATCATCTTTATGAACTTCAAACACCAGTTCATCGTGTACCTGCATGATCATACGCACGCGCGGTTGCTCTTCCTGTAGCCAGGCATCAACGGCAATCATCGCCCGTTTGATGATATCCGCTGCGGTTCCCTGCATTGGTGCGTTAATGGCTGCACGTTCAGCCGCAGCACGACGTGCACCGTTGCTGGATTTGATATCCGGCAGATAGAGGCGACGTCCGTCCAGGGTTTCAACGTATCCCTGCTCTTTCGCCTGCGCGCGAGTGCGTTCCATATACTCCAGTACGCCTGGGTAGCGTTCGAAGTAAAGGTCCATGTACTTCTGTGCTTCTTTACGTGGAATGTTCAATTGCCGTGCCAGACCGAAAGCACTCATGCCATAAATCAGACCAAAGTTGATCGCTTTCGCGCTACGGCGTTGTTCGCTGGTGACGGTTTCCAGTGGCAAACCAAACACTTCTGCCGCCGTTGCCCGGTGGATATCTTTTCCTTCTGCAAATGCAGTCAGCAAGCCTTTGTCTCGTGAAAGATGCGCCATGATGCGCAGTTCAATCTGCGAGTAGTCCGCCGAGACAATCACATAATCCTGCGGCGCAATAAACGCCTGGCGGATACGGCGGCCTTCTTCGTTACGCACCGGAATGTTTTGTAGGTTAGGATCGGTTGAGGATAAACGCCCCGTCGCAGTTACTGCCTGGTGATAGGAAGTATGCACGCGCCCGGTTTTCGGGTTGATCATCAGCGGCAGCTTGTCGGTGTAGGTCGATTTCAGCTTCGCCAGGCCACGGTACTCCAGAATCACTTTTGGCAGCGGGTAGTCCAGCGCCAGCTCTTCCAGTACCTCTTCTGACGTTGACGGCGCACCACCCGGCGTTTTCTTCAGCGGCTTAATACCCTGTTTTTCAAAAAGAATAGTTTGCAGTTGCTTGGTGGAAGAAAGGTTAAATTCTTCACCTGCAATTTCATGCGCTTTCTTTTCCAGCTCAGCCAGACGCAAGGTGAGCTCTTCAGAATGATTGTGCAGAACTTTCGGGTCGATCTTCACACCGTTGCGTTCGATGCGTGAAAGCACCGGCACCAGCGGCATTTCGATGTTTTCGAAGACGTTCAGTGGCCCTTTGTGTTTTTGCAGATCCGGCCACATTTTCAGATGCAGCTGCAAGGTGACATCTGCATCTTCAGCGGCGTAACGTCCGGCCTCTTCCAGGGCAATCTGGTTAAAGGTCAGTTGATTTTTGCCTTTACCAGCAATCTCTTCAAAAGTGATGGTTTTGTGCTTCAACCAACGTTCCGCGAGGCTGTCCATATCGTGACGACCGGCAACGCTGTTGAGAATGTAGGACTCGAGCATGGTATCAAACGCAATCCCCCGCAGCTCAATGCCGTAATTCGCCAGAATACCGCGATCGTATTTCAGGTTTTGCCCGACCTTCAGCGCCTTTTCATCTTCCAGCAGCGGTTTTAGCAGCTCGAGTGCGCGCTCGCGGGAGATCTGATCGGGCGCATCAAGATAATCATGAGCAACCGGAATATAGGCCGCTACGCCAGGTTCGATAGCAAAAGAAAGCCCTACCAGGTTGGCAGAGATGTTATCGAGGCTGTCGGTTTCGGTATCAAACGCAAATACAGGCGCTTTTTCCAGCTTCGTAATCCATGCTTTTAGAGTTTCTTCGTCCAGAATAGTGACGTAGTTATCGTAAGAAATCGCTGTTGCAGTCACTTCGGGTGTTTCGTCGACAACAATGGTTTCCTGCGGCTTCGCGGCTGGTTTTGCCCCTTTGGCCTGTAACCATTTGCCTGCTTCGACATCAGCAGTCCAACGCTTGAACTCATACTTTTTGAACAGCCCCAACAACTCTTCAGCCGCCGGTTGTTGTACTTCCAGTTGTTCGCAGGTCAGTTCCAGTTCAACGTCGGTTTTAATCGTCGCCAGCTGGTAAGAGAGATAGGCCACCTCTTTATTTTGCTCAAGCTTCGCCGCCATTGTTTTCGCGCCGCGGAAGCTCAATCCAGCAATTTTTTCCGGCTCGGCATACAGCGTATCCAGGCCTCCAAGACCTTGTAGCAGTGCCTGCGCGGTTTTTTCGCCGACGCCCGGTACGCCAGGAATGTTATCAGAGGAGTCGCCCATCAGCGCGAGGAAGTCGATGATCAGTTCTGGCGGTACGCCGTACTTATTCACCACCTCTTCCGGGCCGAGGATGGTATTCGTCATGGTATTGATAAGCGTAATATTTGGCGTCACCAGCTGCGCCATATCTTTATCACCGGTGCTGATCAATACCGGACGCCCGGCTTTTTCGGCTTCGCGCGCCAGAGTACCGATAACGTCGTCTGCTTCTACGCCAGAAACGGCCAGCAGAGGCAGCCCCATCGCTTTTACCATTGTGTGCAGGGGTTCGATCTGCGCGCGCAAATCGTCCGGCATTGGCGGGCGATGTGATTTGTAATGTTCAAACAGTTCATCACGAAAGGTTTTTCCCTTGGCGTCAAAGACCACCGCTGCATGCGTCGGTTGGTATTGCATGATCAGACTACGCAGCATGTTGAGGACACCGTACATCGCACCGGTTGGCTCGCCTGCGCTGTTAGTCAGCGGCGGAAACGCGTGATATGCGCGATAAAGATAAGATGAACCATCTACAAGGATAAGTGGGTTTTGGGGGATCTGAACCATAATGTCCGTGCCTGTTTATCAGATTATGGGTAAAGGATGCCACAGACAGGATGAAAACATGAGTTTTTCACCGCTTTTCGTGAAAATCTTTTGTAGATCTTGTGGATCGCTCGCAAATCGTCATGTGGATAACTTTGTGTATAAATTATTTACATCACTTTTAATTTATTATCATGCTTGTTACAGCATTAGGTTTGTTGTTGTTTTTCATAAAGTTAAAAATAAAAGCATTGCTGGTGATTGAGTAATAGGGATTTTTTCTAATGTGGATAGATATGAATTATTTTTCTATTTAAGGATCATCCGTTATTTGGGCCGTTTTCTGCTAAAATCTGCGCCTTGCGCTTCTTTAGCGCACTGTCTATGGCTAACCTTTTGAATAATTTAATTATGACGAGAATACTCGCTGCGATAACACTTTTGGTGAGTATCGTATTGACCATTTTGGTCACCATTTTTTGTTCTGTCCCGATCATCATTGCCGGGATCGTAAAACTATTGTTACCTGTGCCAGTGATTTGGCGAAAGGTATCGCTTTTTTGTGATTTTATGATGTATTGCTGGTGTGAAGGATTAGCGCTATTACTGCACCTTAACCCACACCTGCAATGGGAAGTTCGCGGACTGGAAGGGCTAAGTAAGAAGAACTGGTATCTGCTTATTTGTAACCACCGCAGTTGGGCTGATATTGTTGTACTATGCGTGTTGTTTCGTAAGCATATTCCAATGAACAAATATTTTCTCAAGCAGCAACTGGCCTGGGTGCCTTTCCTGGGCCTGGCGTGCTGGGCGCTGGATATGCCATTTATGAAGCGCTATTCCCGCGCTTATTTGATACGTCATCCGGAACGGCGCGGTAAAGATGTTGAAACCACTCGTCGGTCTTGCGAAAAGTTTCGCCTGCATCCCACCACGATTGTGAATTTTGTTGAAGGCTCCCGTTTTACTGAACAGAAACACCAGCAAACCCACTCGACATTTAAAAATCTCCTGCCTCCCAAAGCCGCCGGTATCGCGATGACGCTGAATGTGCTGGGTAAACAATTCGATAAACTACTCAATGTTACGCTGTGTTATCCGGACAATAACCGCCAGCCATTCTTCGATATGTTAAGTGGCAAACTGACGCGGATTGTCGTGCATGTGGATTTACAACCTATTGCTGAAGAGTTGCATGGCGACTATATCAATGACAAAAGCTTCAAACGTCATTTTCAGCAGTGGCTGAACACACTGTGGCAGGAAAAAGACCGACTTCTGACTTCACTGATGTCATCACAGCATCATGATAAGTAGCTATAACTCGCCTCCGTATTAGCAGAGGCGAGTTATCATTTTAATGCACTAAACGTCCGGCACGAGACATAAACTCTTCTTCGCTCATCTCCTGCCCGTTAAAAACAACTTTACCTGGCAAATAATGCAGTTGCAGCGAGGCGATATTGTTGTCAATTGTGATTAACTGAAACATCTTACCTAATGTTGCCATTCCGCCGATTTGTTTATCAGCCAGCTTTTGAGCTTTTTCAGCATCCATTCCTTCAGATAAATTAAGCTGTTTAGCTATTTCAGTGACGACATTAATCGGTACATTCATATCCAGATTGAAAGATTTAATATCTTTGTTTGTGGATGATGACGATTGGGCTGGTTCGGCAATACTAATATCCAGATTAGCATTTAGTTCACCGACAGCGTTCTTCCAGCTTACAGGTAGTTTAATGATCGGCTCACTTTTTTGTAATAACGGTAAATACTCTTTGAACAATGCAGTATTCATTGCTTCCAGTGCATCTTCATCATTTGCTAACTCAGGGTGTGCTGCAAGTTGCTTCTGCGTCGCAATGTTGTACTGGATGATAAACTGGCGAACTGCTAAGGGATCAATAGATTCAGCAATCAATGACCATTGACCGCTACCGAGTTGCTGATTCCCTTTTGTTAACTTATCAATTTCGTAACTCAGATTGACATTGATATGATCTTTATCTTTTACGCGCTCTAGTGTGGTTTTCGCGACGAAAGCGTCGAGTTTGGCAACTTCGTTACCGTGATTGACAATGCTAATCTGATTAAATTTCGACTCGCTTTCACCAACCGGAAATTTCTTTTCTTCTAATCGCATTAGAGAATTAATGGTAAAACTTTTCGCCGTGACTTTATTCATTGGCGATAATTCCAGAACAATATCTTCGACTTTGCCTTCAACATCGAGATTAGACAATGAACTGTCATCACCATTAAAAGTAAACTGACCTTCACCAAAGGAGAGTTTTCCATACTCTGCTGGGGCAACGTCCAGAGTTGTAGAGAAAGAACCGCCAAAGGCGAATCGCAATGTTGCTTCGACGGGCGCTCTATCTTTTGCGGCAATAAATAGCGGTTGTGTCAGTTCATTATTGACTAATTTAACTTTTGCTGCCGCCATAGCAGGTAAGATATTGCCACTTTTTAACATTGATAGGGGCAAGGGGCCATGATCGACATCCACATCAAATGCAATACCTTGTCCTGGCTTGATATTGAGATCTGGCGCACCTTTATCAAAGGTAATAAGCATTTGAAAATGAGAGCTAAAAAAACCTTTGTCAAAGTTTTTATAGCTGGCGGTCATATCATAGGCATGCTCTCCCTTCTTTTTACTGTCGTTAAAATCTTTAATAAATTTTTCGACGCCAGACTGGATTTGAGTCCCTTCATACCATGTTCCACCGCCCCAGATAATGGCTAATGCAACAATAACACCTGTGGCTGACTTACGTATCATTTCTATTATTCCCTGATAAAACAGCAAAACTTTTAATATCCGCGCTTGATATTAAAATGTCCAGAAACGAGGTGAATTATCAGAAAGTATTTATATTGATTAAACAACAAAAAAGCCCGTGAATATTCACGGGCCTTATGTAAATTACAATAAATTATTTTTTCTCAGACAGATATTTTACTGTATCGGCATACTGCTGAACAAAAACATCCATATTGCTGGTATCCATACCCTGCGGATTCAGCTGATATTTACCGTTAACAAACATCGCTGGAACGCCACGCAATTGTACATCTGCAGCCGCTTTTTCTTGCTGTGCGACCAGAGATTTAACAACAAAGCTGTTCCATGCTGCATCATACTCTTCGCCTTTAATACCTGCGTTGATGAAGACATCACGAATGTCGGCCGTAGAGCGAATGGTCTGTGTTTTCTGTACGCCTTCAAACAGTGGTACAGTCACTTTATCTTCTACGCCCAGCGCCATCGCCACAGCCCACGCTTGTGTCAGAGATTGCCCCAGCTCCCCGCCCATGAAGTTGACGTGGTATTTAGTCATCTTCACACCTTCCGGCAGTTTTTTCTTCACATTCTCAGAAATATGCAGAACTTCTTCAAACTGATAGCAGTGTGGGCAGAAGAAAGAGAAAAACTCCAGCACTTGCGGCGCGCCAGCAACCGGCTTTTCCAGCGTGGTGTATTGTTTACCATCTTCATACTGCGCCGCCGATGCGCTAAACGCTAAAACCAAACCAGCCAGCGCCAGCCAAATCTTTTTCATGATCTACTCTCTCCGATTAATACATAGGTGTTAATTGCAAAGGGGGTTCTTGTAGAACTTTTGCCTGTTCTATAAAAGTCGCCGTCTGTCGCAGCCAGTAATCTTCCCCGGTTAACCACGGGAAATTTTTCGGGAACGCGGGATCAGCCCAACGCCGCATTAGCCAAGCAAGATAATAAACCAAACGCATGGCGCGTAAAGGTTCAATCAGTCCGATTTCAGCGGTGTCGAACTCGCTAAATTCTTCATAAGCTTCAATAATAGTTTCTAACTGCATCCGCTGCTCAGCTTTATCGCCATTCAGCAACATCCACAGGTCCTGAATTGCAGGGCCATTACGCGCATCATCCAGATCGACAAACATTGGACCATCGCGCCAGAGAATATTTCCGGCATGGCAGTCACCATGTAATCGCAGAACGGTGAAGTCCTCCCGCCAGTGTGCTGTAACGGCGGTAATAAGCTCATCCGTTGCCTTAAGGAAGGCCGCTTTCAGCCCAGAAGGTATCAGCGTAGCATTTTCAAACAGCTTGCGTGGTTCAATGAGATATTCATTCAGACCGATGGTCGGGCGATGGATAAAAAGCTGTTTGCGCCCCGTCTGGTGCATGCGCCCTAAATAGCGCCCAACCGCTTCCATCTGATCAATATTATCGGCTTCGAACTGACGACCACCGACGCTTGGGAAAACGGCGAAATAAAATCCCTGATGAATCAATAAGTTCTGGCCGTTAAAAGCCAAAGGGGCCGCGACAGGAACTTCGTCGTTTACCAGTTGCAGCGCAAATTGATGCTCTTCGAGGATTTGATCTGCTGTCCAACGTTCAGGGCGATAAAATTTGACGACAAAACGCCGACGATCTTCGTCCTGAAATTGATAGACACGGTTTTCATAGCTGTTAAGCGGGGTAAGACCGGAATCCACCCGGATCCCATGCTCAAACAGAGCGTCCATGATGGTATCCGGGTGTAGTGTCTGGAAAGTAAAAGCGCTGTTGTTCATCCCATCATCCGGAAAACATTACGAATGATGAAGGATATCATTTCACAATGATTTTGTTGGTAGCGCTTACAAGCTTTTACTCTTTAATTACGCCACGCGCACGTAATAGCGCCGTTTTGAAATCTTCTTCATAATCTTTCTGCAGCCCTGGGATCACCGCATCTTTCGCGGAATCGCGCATTTTCAGGTGATAGATCAGAATGTCATCCGTCAAATCCGCCAGATCGCCGTCAAAACCTGACTCTTTCGCCAGTTTCTGCAAAAATTGCAGCAGGTTAAGGTCTGGCTCTCTTTGCCAGGCTGGCTGGAGGAGTTCAATAACTTCATTCAGACGTTTACATTTCATAGTAATGCTCCTTACTCTTGAGACAGACACGTTAGCAGGGTCAATCCCACAATAAAAGAGGCGATATCGGTGAATCTGATGACGACGATAACAGGCGTTATACTGGCGGGCGGTAAAGCCAGACGAATGGGCGGCGTAGATAAAGGATTGCTTGAATTAAACGGCAAACCATTATGGCAACATGTCGCTGACGCGCTTATGACGCAGCTGTCTCACGTCGTGGTTAATGCCAATCGTCATCAGGAAATCTATCAGGCAAGTGGTCTGAAAGTAATAGCGGATTCACTGGCGGATTATCCTGGCCCGCTGGCGGGAATGCTTTCGGTAATGCAGCAGGAAGCAGGTGAGTGGTTTCTGTTTTGTCCGTGCGATACGCCTTATATTCCCCAGGATTTAGTCTCCCGGCTTAATCATCAGCGCAAAGATGCACCTGTTGTGTGGGTCCATGACGGTGAACGCGATCATCCAACTATTGCTCTGGTAAATCGCGCTATTGAGCCGTTGTTGCAGGAATATCTGCAAGCAGGAGAACGCCGGGTAATGGCATTTATGAATCTTGCTGGCGGTCACGCGGTTGATTTTAGCGACCGTAAAGAAGCATTTGTGAACGTGAATACGCCAGAGGAGCTTGCCCGATGGCAGGAAAAACAATGATACCGCTACTCGCCTTTGCCGCGTGGAGCGGCACCGGAAAAACGACGCTGTTGAAAAAACTTATCCCGGTATTATGCGCCAGAGGGATCCGCCCGGGGCTGATTAAACATACGCATCATGATATGGATGTCGATAAACCGGGCAAAGATAGCTATGAGCTGCGCAAGGCTGGCGCGGCGCAAACCATCGTTGCCAGCCAGCAGCGTTGGGCGCTAATAACGGAGACGCCAGACGAAGAAGCGTTGGATCTGAATTTTCTTGCAAGTCGCATGGATACCTCAAAGCTGGATCTGATTCTGGTTGAAGGGTTCAAGCATGAAGAGATCGCGAAGATTGTGCTGTTTCGCGATGGTGCCGGACATCGACCAGAAGAATTAGTGATAGACAGACATGTTATTGCTGTAGCCAGTGATGTGCCGCTTAATCTTGATGTCGCGTTACTGGATATTAATGATATTGAGGGGCTGGCTGATTTTGTGGTGGAGTGGATGCAAAAGTAGGCCGGATAAGACGCGCCAGCGTCGCATCCGGCATTTTTTTCTGCACCAACGCAAAAAGGCCATCCTGGTGGATGGCCTTCAGATTGCTGACAAAGTGCGCTTTGTTCATGCCGGATGCGGCGTGAACGCCTTATCCGGCCTACAAAATCATGCAAATTCAATACATTGCATAAACCATGTAGCCTGATAAGCGTAGCGCATCAGGCAGTTTTTGCGTTTGCCATCAGTCTCCTTTCGCTCAATTTGATGCCTGGCCGTTTATGGCGGGGCATCCTGCCCGCCACCCTCCGGGCCGTTGCTTCGCAACGTTCAAATCCGCTCCCGGCGGATTTGTCCTGCTCAGGAGAGCGTTCACCGACAAACAACAGACAAAACAAAAGGCCCAGTCTTTCGACTGAGCCTTTTGTTTTATTTGATGCCTGGCAG